>JAICPS010000071.1 GCA_025929715.1 Anaerolineae bacterium
ACAATTCGCAAAGTAGGACAGGACCTGGACAGCTTTTCCTTCAACACCGCTGTTGCCGCGCTGATGGAGCTGCGCAACGCATTATCAGACGTCCAGCGCGCGCAGAACGTGACGCGCGAGGCCTGGGACGAGGCCGTCGAGAACCTGTTGCTGCTGCTGGCTCCAATCGCGCCGCATATCACCGAAGAGCTGTGGGAGCGCCGTGGCCTGCCTTACAGCGTCCACCAGCAGCGCTGGCCTGAATGGGACGAGGAGATAGCCAGCGAAGAGACGATTACCCTTATTGTCCAGGTCAACGGCAAGGTAAGGGGCAAGGTAGACGTGCCCGCTGACATCGGGAACGATGAAGCTGAGCGGATCGCGCTTCAGGAAGAAAATGTGCAGCGCTGGTTGGATGGCAAAAGGCCGCGCAAGGTAATTGTAGTGCCCGGTCGCCTCGTAAATATCGTCCTATAATTAGCAAGTGTCTATCACTTACTTGACAATCCTTAGACCAATATGTAATATTTTTATGGTAGTATGAGAAAACTTGAGATTGTGGCCATAAAACATTATGTCTGGGAGAGTTGAGATGTTGCATGATTTTGCTCCTAAGCTCGCCAATTTGATCACAGGTTATTCGACACAAGTGAGTCCCGGCGACTTTGTTGTCATTATTAGTAACACGGAGGCGACCCCGCTGGTCGAGGCGCTTTATGAAGCAGTCGTAATGAGGGGAGCGAACCCGTCGGTCCAGCTAGTCTTGCCAAGTCTTTCAGAACTTTTGTACAAATTGGCAGACGGCGAACAGCTTGACTTCCTCGATCCAATCATGAAGTTGGTTATCGAAAAAGCGGACGTCATCCTGCAAATTGAGTCTCCCTCAAATATGAAGTCATTGGCGAGCTCCGATCCAGCGAAGATGGCGCGACGGCAGCAGGCGAACCGAACATTGTTGGAGACCCAAATTCGACGGATCGGGGACAAGTCGTTGCGCTGGTGTCTCATGCCCTGGCCTACCCCTGCTGCGGCGCAACAGAGCGACATGGGCTTCTATGCCTACCGCGAATTTCTTTATCGCGCTTGCGCGCTGGATACCGATAACCCGATCGCATATTGGGAATCGATTCGTGACCAGCAGCAGCGACTGGTCTCCTACTTGGCGGATAAAGAGCAAATGGTAGTCACGGGACCGGGGATCGACCTCTCCTTCTCCATCAAGGGCCGAACGTGGGTCAGTTGTCATGGCACGCTGAATTTTCCGGACGGCGAGTTTTTCACCGGGCCTGTTGAAAACTCCGTGAATGGGACGGTCGCCTTTAATATGCCCAGTATCACCTATGGACGCGAAGTCAATGGGGTGGCATTGACTTTCCGCGATGGTTGCGTAGTGGATGCTTCGGCGCAGAAAGGCGAAGCCTTTTTACTCAGCCAGCTCGATCTGGATGAGGGAGCCCGACGCATTGGAGAATTCGCTATCGGCAACAATTGGGGCATCGATCGCGTTACCGGATCGACGCTGCTTGACGAAAAGATAGGCGGAACGATTCACATGGCGTTGGGCGCCAGCCTCCCCGATACAAACGCCGTCAATGAAAGCAAGCTGCATTGGGACATGGTGCACGACATGAAAGAGGGCGGCGAGATTCACGTCGACGGCCAACCTTTCTATCGTAACGGAAAGTTCCTGGTAGATGGGAATTAAGTGTCTGCTCCACTGGACGCCGACCCGGCAGAGAAGGTACTTACGTTCCTCGAAGTAGATATAGAACAACCGAGCGTCGACTTCCTCGATGGCCTGATCACTGCTTATACGCGCAAAGTTCCCTGGGAAAGCGCCTTCCGTATTGCCCGCCGCGCGAGCACAGCCGATACGCTATCGTGCCCGCGATGGCCTTCGATATTCTGGTGCGATGCGATCGAACGTGGCGGTGGCGGGACCTGCTTCGAGTCTAACTACGCATTCTTTCGCCTGTTGCGCCGGCTGAATTTCGAAGGCTATCTAACTATCAACAACATGCAGGAGACGATCGGCTGTCACACGGCAATTGTACTTTGGATTGACGGAGGAAAATGGCTTACGGATGTCGGTCTGCCACTCTTTGTGTCCCTGCCCATTGACGAAACGGCGGCGACCCGCCGGGAATCGTTTGCACATGAATACCAGGTCGTCCCGGTCGGGCCACGTCGCTTCAATATCTTACGTGACAGGCATCCCAAACCCAACTGCTTTACTCTGGTGGACGAACCTGTTGAAGATTACGCTTATCGCCAGGCGACGACGTGCGATTACGAACCGTCAGGATATTTTCTTGACCGCGTCATCATCACCAAAGTGGTAAATGGGGTTCCCTGGCGTTTTAATGGCGCGGAACGCCCACTGCACCTGGAATCATTCCCCGGAGGCATGCGCGTGGATTATCCAATTGAGGACAACGTCGTCGATCACCTGGCGCGTCATTTTGCGATGGATCCGCTGACTCTAGAAAATGCGTTCGCCGCCGTATCCTCAAACGACTGATGCTACAACGTGGCGCAATCTCCCAGCTTGCAGGCCCGCACAAGCAAGATGCTAATGCCACGTTCTTAAGCGCCCAATTTGTTCGGAGTCTAAGCTGTACCGGTAATTCGTAAAATAACTCCAAACATGAACAGCGCAGCCAGCGCATAGATCCACTGGGCTCGGTTTGAGTCGTCTCCTTTCAAATAGGCAAAGAGGCCCGGAATAAAAACTACCCCAAAGGCGGCATAGAGGTAATGTACTAGCTGGCGGTCAGGCCGCCCGCCCCCGACGTAAAGAACCGCGCCCAGAATCGACTGTAGGATCAGGACAATCTGGATGACGGCAATCGCTCCAAAATAGCTGCCATCGACCGACATACCGCGGATGGCGCGCAACAGGCCCCAGATGGCAATTGCCAGATAAAACAGCCAGATAGTATTAGACAATACGCGATGAATCTCAAATATGGCGGTCACTGTTAGCACTTTATCGGTGTGGTTGGCAATGATGCGGCCCGACCTATCTATGCACCGCTTGCCAGAAATTATCCAGAACCCGCCCCAGGGTCTCCATCTGCTCGAACTGCGGTAAACCACGGGTAGGTGTAATACGAACGGCGCTCCAATTTGGGTGCGCTAAGAGGAGATCCGGTATGGCATCAAATCCAGTGTAAGGGTCCTTGTCATAGATCAGCACCCCGGGTATCTGCAGGCGCGTATACGCTTTATGCAGAATATCCGGCGTGAACAACTTGCCGCCGATGAAATGTAATGGAGCATGACGGGCGTCCGGCTGATGAGATGAAAGATAAGCGTATGATGCCAGCCCTTTATCCACTTCTCCGTGAAAACTTTTCTTTAGAAAATAGTTAATTCCAACGCGCGTGGCCAACAAATCGAAGAATGCCTGGCTCCACAATGGAAATGTGAGCAGCTTCAGCATCCTGTCACTGCCGTTTACGTCAGCAGTCCCTGATACCTTCTGCAGGTCAGCAGCTGACAGACCCGTCGGCGAAATCAATGCCAGCGAATGAAATAGGTCAGGCCGTTCTGCCGCCGCCTGCGCTGCAAACTCACTACTGAGCGAAAGCGCAACCACGTCGGCAGGGCGATCTGGGACGCTGGCAAGAAAGTCACGAATTGCCCCTGCGTAAAGCCGCGGCGAATAAAAACGGTTGGAACGCTCGGAAAAGCCAAATCCTGGTAAGTCGAGAGCGTATACCGGCCGTTGTTCCCGATAGCGCTGAAAAATCGGCCGCATTTCGTAAGCGGATGCGGCGGCGTTTACGCTATGGAGAAGAACCAACGGACGCCCATTACTACTATCGTCCATGTAATAGTTGAGCGGGCCGGCGATGCCACTGCTGAGCAGGCGACGATCGCTGTCTATAGCTAGAGGGAGAGGTAGATGATGGTCGATCACACTAGCGCTATAAGCGATCCAGCCGCCAGCTGCCGCTAAACTGACAAGACCTAGTAGTTGTAGAGGCCCAGGGTATTTCGAATTTTGCTCCGCGCCAGCCTTCTGCATCTCGCTCATCTAGGGTGATCCTTCTCATGCTTAGAACGAAATTGTATTTCGTTCAGCCGATTTACAAAATCCGCCTACTTAGTCGGCATCACTTCCGCGCGCCACAAGACAGATGGGTACTCCGTCGCTGCTCGTCCTGTTCCCCGCCGCATCCAGGGCGACAATGCGAAACTGGTGGCAACCAGGTCCCCGAATCGTCCATTTTTCGGTAAAGGGCGGCACGGTTTTCACGGCAAAGGGTACGTCTGCATTATCGATATAGAACTCAACGCGATCGATAGAAATATCATCTTCTGCAAAGGCCTGTATAATAACCCACTCGTCGTCCGTGAAGACTGATTGGTTCGGAATTGGAAACACAATATGCGCACTAGGGGGCGTGTTATCAACAGTAACGGGCACACTCACTTCTTCAAAGGAACCGTCCGCGCGATTGACCGTGAGTAGCAGCGTATAAAGCCCATTTAAGCGGCTGACATCCCATTGGCCAAGGCTGGCCCGTTCGCCCGGTTGCTGCGCGTTGTCGACAATAATTTGGATATTCTCTGGCGCGAGTCCCTCGAAATAAGCCAGGCGGTATGAGGCAAAATCCTCAAGTTGCGCCCTGCCCTCAATATCGACCAGCCCCTCCACAAATTCAAAAGGCCTGGGTGAAACGATTTCTATGCCGCGTTCGCTTCCCGGCGTATCGGTAATTGTATCGTACTCTGACGGAGGTTGAGCTATTTCGTTTTCACGCACCCAATCGGCAGCCCGTTCCGGGTAGATGTGGAATACGCGCGTTTCGATCAGCTCCGGTGGCGTATAGATCGTAGCCAGTCTGCCCGTATCTCGATTAATCTGGAATGCCTGGTAAAAGTTATCGAACACCGCCGGTTCCGTGCCCTGGATAAAGTATTCCGTGACCGTCGGGCAGTAGGGTGTGGGCAGCAGACCTGATACGTCGCACACAGCACGCTCCACAATTCCAGGCGGTCGCGACCATGTTTCGGCAGGCTCACCCTGCATCGCCCAACTCATGAAAGCATGCCATATCGGCGCCGCGCCGCGAGAGCCCGGCACTTCATCCATTGGCGCGTTATCACTATTGCCCACCCAGATGCCCGTTACCAGTTGGGGTGTATAGCCAACGGTCCACGCATCGCGAAAATCGTTCGTGGTTCCCGTTTTTACGGCGGCGGGCCTGTTGTCAGGTAGTTCCAGAGCATTGGGACAGCCAAACCCCTGGCAGCGCGCGTTGCGATCAGAGAGCATATCGTTTATCAGAAAGGCCAGTTGAGGCGTCACAATTTCCTGCTGCTGGGGCTGGTTGTACTCGTAGAGAACTTCTCCGGCGCGGTCCTCAACGCGCAAAATGGCCACCGGATCCAGCGCACGATAACCCAGGCGTTGTTCGCCAGCCGCTATAGGCTGTCCAATCATGCGTCCCATGTTGTCCAGAACGGCGAAAGCGTAGACCATGTCGATCAGCTTTACTTCACCACCACCAAGCGTAAGCGAAAGACCATAGTTCCCGGCGTTAAGGCTGGTTATGCCCATGCTGTGCGCAGTGCGTATGACGTTGTTGACGCCTACCCAGCTCATTACCTCCACCGCGGGTACGTTGTAGCTATTGGCAAACGCCTGCCGTATTCGCATCGGCCCGTGGAAGGTGCGGTCATAGTTCTGCGGAACGTAAGCAATGCCGTTGTAGGGCGTGCCAAAATCGCTCTCCACGTCCAAGACCATGGTTGCCGCCGTGTACCCCTGGCTCAGCGCCGTCAGGTAGGTAAACGGCTTGAAGGCTGAGCCAGGCTGGCGCAACCCGTCAGTGGCCACGTTAAACGACCCGTCTATGGCTTCATTCCAGTAATCCAGGCTGCCGACCATGACCCTTATCTCCCCGGTTTGCGGTTCTATGGCCACCACCGAGGCGTTGTTTACGTTGCGGTCTACGCCAATGTCGGCTTCACGCAAGGGTAGCAGGTAAGAGAGAGCCGGGCAGTTTGCCTGCTCGTCGGCTGCCAGGCCTTCGCCGCTTGCTCCCGAAAGACGCGCCACGTGGGCTCGCGCCAGGCACTCCGCCTGCTGCTGCATCTCAAGATCAAGCGACGTGTAGACTCGCAGGCCGCCACGTAACACCTGTTCCGGACCAAAGCGCGCCTCAAGCTGTTTTCGGACGTAAATCGCAAAATGTGGGGCGATAATGTCGAATCGGTCTTCGATTCCAGGCGACACCGTCAGCGGCGTATATTTTGCCGTCACCAGTTGGTCGCGGTCAATCATTCCCTCGCGTAACATGGCGTCAAGCACCAATTCCTGGCGCGCTTTTGCCGCCTGTGGATTGTCAATGGGATTGAGGGCCGGCGACTGCGGTATCGCCGCCAGCATTGCCGCTTCCGGCAGCGTCAACTGGCTCGCCGGCTTGTCGAAATAGACCCTGGCGGCCGCTTCCAATCCATATGCCAGGTTGCCGTAAAAATTGGAGTTGAGATACCACTCCAAAATTTGCTCTTTCGTATATGTCTGCGACAACTTGTGGGCCAGCAGCAGTTCCTCGATCTTGCGCCGGTAATCGTCTGCGTCGACCGCAGCTCCTACAACGCGCCGCTCCACGGCGATCAGGTTGTTCTTCACCAGTTGTTGCGTAATCGACGAGCCGCCCTGAATTTCGCCGCCCAGTATTACGAACTGGTAAAACGCGCGGCTGATTCCCTGGAGATCGTAACCCTGGTTCGTCCAGAAGGTTCTATCTTCAATGGCAACGGTCGCATCGACGGCGTTCTGTGGAAACTGTTCCAGCTTGAGCCACTGCCGGTCGCCGCCCAGGGGATCGATGACTTCGTAGATGAGCACCAACTCCTTGTTTCCGTCACCATCCTGATCGGGGCCCCAGGCATAAATCTTGGTCGTTTCAAAGGTCGTATCGACATCCTGTCCGAGCTGCTCGATCTCCCTGAAGTCGGGCAGGTTCTGCGTAAAGTAATTGTAGACGGCAACGGCAGCGGTCGCCGTGCCGGTCGTCAGCAAGAAGAACAGGACGACGAACGAAAAGATCAGTACCAAGCCAATGCGCAGACCTGTACGGATTCCGTGGCCGGAACGACGCTGGCGCCGCAGCCGCCGCTGCATGATGTGAGTTGTTCTGGGCATATCAGGAGATTTTGCCCGGCTTATCCAGTCAGTGCAACCCGTTTGAGTACATTTTCATAGGCGATGAAACGCCTTGCATAATCTTGCGGGCGGAGATCGCTGGGATACAATAGAGGGCAATCGTTTCGGAGAAGCCTATGTCGCTGCGCCGCATGCTGCCCTTTATCCTCATCAACGTTATCGTATCGACAGTTGTCATTCTACTGCTACTTTACTGGTGGGACGGCCGCGAAGGCGAGCAGGGCGTCCCTATGGCACCGACGTTATCTGTGACATTATTAGAGACGCCGGTCAATGCCAATGTCAGCAATCTGGAGGACGCGGAAGCTGGCGCTACCGAAGAACGTTCGGGCGGCGATGTCGAGACTGAAGAAGAAGACGACGGCCTGCCAATCCATGTCGTGCAGGCCGGAGAAACGCTGGGCGTCATTAGCCAGCAGTATGACGTTCCTGTGGAAGATATCGCGACCGCGAATGACATTATCAACGTAAACAGCATCTCTGTTGGACAGCAGTTGATCATCCCAATCGGCGGCTTGCCCACAGAGACGCCGCCGCCAACGGCAATTCCTACGCCGGTCTCTACGCCTACTATCCCGGCCACAACGCCGGCAGAGGAAGCGGTGGCAATGATAGAAATTAGCGAAGTCATTGGCCTGGGTGACCTGACAACGGAGGCCGTGCGTATCAGTAATGCCGGGACGCGACCTATGATGTTGCGCGGTTGGCAGTTGGAAGACGAAGAAGGAAACGTTTACACGTTCGTTGACGTGACGCTCTATGGAAGCAGCGATGCCGGCACGCCGTCTATTTTGATCCACACTGAGGCAGGGCAAAACGGCCCCTCTGACTTATTCTGGGGGCAGGAAACAGCGGTCTGGCAGTCAGGCGAAACTGTAACGTTAAGGGACGGTGAGGGCACACAGCACGCAACGTACGAAATCCCATAAGATAGGTAGACAAAAAGGAGGCTCAAAATGGGCTACCGAGGTCTGATCGATCCGAAAGGGGAACAATTTGCGTATCTGTACGGAACAACTCTGTATACGCTTGACGACGAGGCAACAGGTCGCGTGCAGGGAACGTATATTGTGGATATGGAAGGAAACAAGATGTGGCGCTTAGACGGCGATGCCGTCTACACCATGGACGGCGCTGCGGTTGGTTACCTGGGAGAAACGCGCCCCGACGAATACGACTTCTAACCGAGAACTCGGATGTCACTTAGACATCCGAGTTCTAAAAGGAACTATTATGAGACTTGGCGCGCAAATTAGTGTTGCGGGCGGACTGTACCGTGCCTTTGAGCGCGGCGCTGATGCCGGCTGCGAAACAATGATGATTTTCACCAAAAGCAACCGGCAGTGGAATGCCAAACCCCTTAGCGATGAAGACATTCGGCTGTACAGAGAAGCCGCCCAAGCCCATAAGGACATTTACCCGGTAGCCGTGCATGCCAGTTACCTCATAAATATCGGTTCCAGTGATCCCGCACTCTGGGAAAAGTCCTACAGTGCGCTGAAGACAGAGGTCGAGCGAGCCGATGCCATCGACGCCGAACTACTAATGTTTCATCCCGGAGCGTACATTGATGCCGACGAAGAGACCGGCTTAAGCAATATAGCGCGAGCGCTCCGCCGCCTTCTTGATGAAACGGCGTCTTGCGACGTCAAGGTCTGCCTGGAGACTATGGCAGGGACCGGAACGACGCTGGGCCATCGCTTTGAGCATCTGGCGCGCCTACGCGACGAAGCAAAAAATCATCCGCGGTTTGGCATCTGTCTGGATACCTGCCACATCTTCTCCGCCGGCTATGACATTCGCACGCCCGAAGTTTATGAAGCAACCATGGATACCTTTGACGAGATCGTGGGCTTGCAGCATATAGACTGTTTTCATTTCAATGACAGCCGCCATGATTTCGACGCCCGTAAGGATCGCCATTGTCACATTGGACAAGGCGAGATCGGACTGGAGGGCTTCGCCAACTTCGTCAACGATCCACGTTGGAATGACCATCCGGCTTATCTTGAGACGCCCAAGACGGAGACGGACGACGAAGGGAACGAGCTAGAGATGGATGAGGTTAACTTGCGAGCGTTGCGCCAGCTTATTCAGACTTAGCGCTCAATTAACATAAGTTGTGCAACCTCATCCTGAGCCAAGTCTCCGGAGCGAAGAGTTCTACCTAGCGGCGAGATGCTTCGTTTCACTCAGCATGACGCTGATGGCCGCTAGCGACAGGAGACGTGTAGGACTCCCGCCAGCTCGTGCAGCGCCACTTCAAGCTCCGGCCCAAATTGAGTGAATCCTTGCGGAAACTCCATCGTGAATTTTTCGCCTGCCAGGGTCAAAGTGAGCGAATCGGAGCCTTCGTAACGGTTGCTGATCGCAACCGCCTGCCTGAACGCCCCTTGCCAATCGGCTGAAGGATCTACCTCGACAAAAACTGACATTGCGCGGCGCTTAACTGCTGCATCGCGTCTTGGCGCTCCGCTACCATTGCCCGCAGAAATACGATGAGCGTCGAACTCATCAAGCTCTTCGGGCCAGCCATCGTCAGAGACCAGGTCGTCGCTCAGCTCGTATTCGTCAACCGCGCCGCCGGATTGAGCGAACCAGTCGTGGTCGTCTTCCCAGAGCGGTGGCGCCTTAGGCGTAGAACCATCGGCGGCGCTGGCAACCTGAAGGTTAACGTCGATGCTATCGGCCAGAATCGTCGCCGTTTCTTGCCCTTCCTCAACTTGCACTTTGCCGCGTACGACGACAATTTGATCGATCTTGATCTGCATGCGAACCTGTTTCCAGAGACCTGGAAAGAGGATTAGATCGGCATTGCCGTGCAGGTCTTCCAAGGTCGCGAACGCCATAGCATCCCCTTTTCGCGTCGTGTGATGGCGCAGGCGGGCAATGATCCCGGCAATGGTGACGCCTCGTCCATTCATGGAACTGTCGAGATCGGCAGTGGTTGCATTGACCACATCTTGCAGCGCGTCCAATTTACTCTGTAAGGGATGCTCAGATAGGTATACGCCGATCAGCTCGCGCTCCCAGTCGAGAAGCTCTCTTTGGTCGATGGGCGGGATACCGTCCTTATCGCGGAGCAATTCTACGGCGACGTTCATTGCCGCGGACGATCCCGCGCCAAAAAGGCTCATCTGGCCCACAGCGGCGGCGTCATGGTTTGTACCGCTGTAACCCATGAAGCGGTCGAGACCGTCAAGTAACTGGGGCCGGCTGCCCCAGCAGTCGAACACGCCTACTTTGATCATCGATTCCAGGGCGCGCCGTCCAACCTGCCGCAGATCAACGCGCTCGCAAAGCTCCACGAGATCGGCAAACGCCCCGTTTGCATCGCGCTCATCGAGGATTACCTGGATGGCCCCTTCACCGGCATTTTTGATCGCGCCCATGCCGTAGCGAATAATGGGCTTCTCCTGGTCGCCCTCAATCGTAAAGTCCAGACCCGCACGATTGATGTCCGGCGGCGTAACTACGATGCTCAAACGCCGCGCATCGGCAAGGTAGAGGGCGACTTTTTCTGTATTATGACGCTCCACACTGAGCAGCGCCGCCATATACTCCACAGGATAGTGTGCCTTCAAGAATGCCGTCTGGCAGGTGATGACGGCATAATCTGCCGCATGCGCCTTGTTGAATCCATAGCGCGCGAAATATTCGATGTCGCCCCAGATAGCTTCGCACACCTCGCGCGTATATCCCCTGACCATCGCCCCATTCGTAAACTGGAGGCGATGTTTTTCCATCAACTCTTTCTTTTTCTTGGCAACGGCTTTGCGGATCATGTCCGCTTCGCCGGGCTCGTAGCCAGCTAGCTCCGCCGCGATGCGAATAATCTGTTCCTGGTAAACCAGAATTCCGTATGTGTCCTGCAAAATTGGCTGCAAGTCGGGATGATGGTACTCGACCTTTTCACGCTCGTGCATACGAGCAATGTAGGTGGGGATGTTTTCCATTGGGCCGGGGCGATACAAGGAAATCGCTGCAATGATGTTGTCGAAGCGTTTGGGTTTCATTTCAAGCATCAGGCGGCGCATGCCGGCGCCTTCGACTTGAAAAATGCCTGAAACGTCTCCGTGACCCAGCAGCTCAAACAGTTTTTCTGGCTTTTTCTCCGGATCGGGGCCGGTCTGTCCTACGTCGTAAGGAATATTCTCCATGGTATAGCGCACACCGTGCCGCACCTCTATTAGTTCACAGGCGCGACGCATGATGGTGAGCATGCTCAACCCCAGGAAGTCCACTTTCAGCAGGCCAATCGATTCCAGGATCTCCATGGGCCACTGTGTGACGACGCCCATGCTATTGTCGCTGCTATTGGTGGGCCGGTGTAGAGGCGCGTATTCTATTAAGGGGCGGTCGGCGATGATCACGCCTGCAGCGTGTGTAGATGCGTGTCGCGCCACTCCCTCCAGCTCGCGCGCTGTGTCTAATAACTTCTGTACTGCATCTTCGCTGCGATAGCGATCGGCGAGTTCAGCCGAATAGAACTCATTATTTTTGTCGAGAGCATCAGAGATGGAGCATGGCTTGCCTGGTATGGCAGGAATGAGTTTGGCGATGGCGTCTACTTTGGAAAGCGAAACGTCCAGGGCCCGGCCCACATCGCGCACTGCTGCGCGCGCGCCCATGGTCCCAAAGGTGATAATCTGCGCGACTTTGTCCGAGCCATATTTGTCTACCGTATATTGAATCATTTCATGGCGGCGGTCGTCTGGATAGTCCAGATCGATGTCGGGCATTGACACACGTCCTGGATTCAGGAATCGTTCAAAGATCAGACTGTTTGCCAGCGGATCGATGCCTGTGATGCCCAGCGTGTAGGCGACCACCGAACCGGCGCCGGAGCCACGCACGTTCCACCATATATCCTCCTTCCGGGCAAATTCGCATAAGTCCCATACGATCAGGAAGTAGGTATCGAAGCCCATGCTGTGGATGATATTCAACTCGTGATCCAATCGACGCCGCAATGGCGCGTCAGCGACCGCGCGCTCTGTTCCGTAGCGCCATTCCAGGCCCTTTTCGCAGAGGAATTGTAAATAAGAGTGAGGTGTGTGCCCTTGCGGCACCTCGAAATCAGGCAGGTGATAACCCTCAGGCTCGGGATTGACCTCGCACATCTCGGCGATAAGTAGACTGTTGTCAAGAGCGCCGGGGATGTCGCCAAAGAAATGGGCCATTTCCTCTCGCGACTTAAGATAATAACTATCGTCCGAAAGGCGCATCCGATCTTTATCTTCGACGGTTTTTCCGGTCTGGATGCAGAGCAACACGTCGTGCGGGTCCGCTTCCCTGGCAAAGGTATAATGCACGTCATTCGTTGCCAAAAACCTTAGTTCATACTTCCCGGCCATGTCGAAAAGAACCTTATTCACCCGCTTCAATTCTGGAATACTATGTTCTTGAAGCTCCACGAAGAATCGGTCTTTTCCAAACACGTCTAGATAGTAGCCCATTAACTTGTGTGCCCGCTTCATATTTCCGCTATGTATAGCGCGGGGAATTTCGGCAGACAGGCACCCGGTTGTAGCAATCAATCCGTCGCTATGCTGTGCCAGGTAGTCATGGTCGATGCGGGGACGGTAGTAATAGCCTTCCAGTTGGGAATCGCTGGCGATCTTCAACAGGTTCTGATAACCGGTCTGGTTCTGCGCCAGGAGTAGTAAATGAAATCGTTCGCGGTCCTCCTGCGACTCTTTCTGGTGCATGCGGCGCGCGGCAACGTAGGTTTCGACGCCCAGGATTGGTTTTACACCCTCACGCTTGCAGGCCCGATAGAAATCGATGGTGCCGTACATCGTCCCGTGATCTGTAAGGGCCAGCGCCGGCATATTTAGTTCTCTGGCGCGTCTGGCAAGGTGTTTGATTCGGCTCAAACCGTCCAGCAGAGAATATTCACTATGGACGTGGAGGTGCACAAATGGTTGATGATTGCTCATATTGTATTGTTGTGATTGAATTCGTTGCGCCTCGCGCTCATCACGAGCGCCGAAAGCGAGAGACAATTATTGTTGTAATCCCCCGCATACGTCATTGAGTATAACACAACTTTATAGACGATGCGCGGCCAAAATCTACTTCGTTTCTAAGTCTAACCGTTTTGGCGAATTATCTGATGGTGAGTAAAATCGCCTGATTGCTAACTCTTTTTCCCCGGTCGAAAGAGGTATGGCTATGGACTACACGGTACAGCGCATGACGGCTGATGTGGGCGGACTTTCCACATACACTCTATTTGATGCCAATGGCTTGTCTTTGCTGGAAGCCGATCAGTCACATGGTCCAGCGCCAGATGCCAGACGCCAAATCCGGTTAGGGCGACCGGATGGAAGGCTTGTAGCGACGATCGACGTCCCGCAAGTCGCAGCCGATTCCGCCGATAATGAGCGCCGATCAGACTATGCAATCATCCACGAATTCGCCGTTTACGCCATCG
>JAICPS010000009.1 GCA_025929715.1 Anaerolineae bacterium
GAACAGATGAAAAGGAGAGGCGATTCATGACCGACGTGCTGGTAACGGCGCCATTTCCTGAGCGCCTGATGGACAAAATACATTCTGTTTCTGAACGTGTTGCAGTCACTCAATTTAAGCTACCTGACAGTAAGTGGCCTGAAGACAAAACAACGACGGCCGAAGTCATTTATGCAATATCAGACGTACCGCGCCCCGATCAGGCGCCAAATTTGCGTTGGGTTCAGGTGCATTCGGCTGGTGTAGACCAAATGAAGCAGCATCGCCTGTGGGACAGTGACATCGTGATCACAACTGCCAGCGGTGTCCATGCTCCTAATACCGCCCAATACGTCATGGCGCAAATATTAGCCTGGGCCAATCGTGTTCCACAATGGCTGCAATTTCAGTCTCGCTCGGAGTGGCCTGAGAACCGCTGGGATAAGTTAGTGCCCGACGAGCTGCGCGGAAAGACATTAGGAATCGCCGGTTACGGAAGCATTGGACGCGAAATTGCACGGCTCGCCAGGGCCTTTGGCATGACGGTACTCGCGACCAAACGGGACGCGCGCAGTCTGGAAGATACAAATTATGCGCTCACCAACACCGGCGATCCCGAGGGCAACCTGGCGGCGCGCATCTATCCCGGAGAGGCGACGCGTTCTATGGTGGCCGAATGTGATTACGTGGTCGTCGCCCTCCCGCTAACGGACAAGACGCACCATCTGTTTGACGAGTCTATTTTGAGAGCGATGCGACCGAATGCTTTTCTAGTTAATGTAGGTCGCGGTGCGGTCATCAACGAATCGGATCTGGTCAGGGCGCTGAAGAGAGGCTGGATAGCGGGGGCGGGTCTTGACGTGTTCGAAGTTGAGCCGCTTCCACAAGATAGTTCGTTATGGGAGCTCGATAACGTGATTATCAGCCCTCATATCAGTGGCTTCACACCTCATTACGATGAGCGGATCACCGATCTGTTTGCAGAAAATCTGCGACGCTATCTGAACGGCGAACCGCTTCTAAACGTCGTCAATCGTGAGGAGGGATACTGAGGTTCCGTCGGGCGAAATTGTATTTCGTCCGGCCGATTTACAATATCGGCTTACAGCTGACAAAGTACTTATGCTATGAAGCTCGCGGTTATCTCTGACATCCATGGAAATTTACCCGCGCTCCACGCAACCGCTGATCACATAGACCGCTGGCGGCCTGACTTGGTGGTCGTAAACGGCGACGTGGTCAATCGTGGGCCAAGGTCGCGAGAATGCTGGGAGCTGGTGCGTCGCCGCCGGCAGACTCATAACTGGCGTATTATCTGCGGCAATCACGAGGAGTACGTCGCCAGTTGGCAAGATGAAGACGTTAACGCGGGAGGATCGCGCTCCGAAATCAGTGACAGTTCATACTGGACGTTTCGGCAGCTTGATGGCTACATATCTGAAATTTTGGGCCTGCCGGAGCAGATGGATCTCGAAGCGCTCGATGGGAGCACTGTGCGCCTTACACACGGCACAATGCGCGGTAAGCGCGACGGAATATACATCTTGACGCCAGACAAAGAGCTGGGTCAACAGATCGGACCAGGGCCCGCTGTGTTCTGCACCGCGCACACCCATCGACCACTATTGCGCCGGCTGAACGGCACGCTGATCGTAAACTCGGGCTCCGCAGGCACCGCCTTTGATGGCGACCCGCGCATAAGTTATGCGCAGCTCATTTGGCGCCAGGGAGCGTGGCAGGCGAAAATTGTACGCGTCCCTTATGATCGCGGGCAGACCGAGCGGGATTTTGAAATGACGGGTTACCGGCAGGGCGGGGGGCCGCTCGTCGATATTTTCATCCAAGAATGGTTGTTGGCCCGCCCGTTGGTTAACCTCTGGGCGAAACAGTACGAGGCAGCAGTTCTGGCAGAAGAAATCTCCCTCGAGACGTCTGTCGACGACTTTCTACGGAAGGAACTGACTTACTGAACATTTATGCTGGCTTGGCAAATTTGGCCAGATGTTCTATAATTTACTGGTTCTCATTCGGGGCGTGGCGCAGGTTGGTAGCGCGCACCGTTCGGGTCGGTGAGGTCGTCGGTTCGAATCCGGCCGCCCCGACAGCAAGGCCTTATCCAATGCGATAAGGCCTTTTTGATTTGAGGATATCTACATCGAATTAGCGCGAATTCTGGCGAAGGATGGCCTAAAATTCGTGTCAATTCGTGCTAATTCGATGCAACTGTTCCCAGGCGGCGGACCCCGTCTTCGATCTGTTCTTCACTGAGTCCGCTGAAACCTAGAAGAATGGATGGGGGCGCCGGTTTCTGCAGGTGGTAAGGAGCCCCGGGATAAACACGAACGCCGGCCTCTGCGCTGTTAGCCACGACCTGCCCTTCGTCCAACCCAGAGTGTAAATAAAGCATCACGTGCAGGCCAGCCGGTTCGGCGGCGTAGGATACGTTAGCGCCGAGATACTGTTCAACCGCGGCGACGAGTATCTCGCGACGCCGTCCATATTCTTTGCGCAAGCGGCGCAGGTGGCGCTCAAAATGGCCCTCTGTAATGAAATCGGCGACCGCAGCCTGCGTCAGCGTCGGGGCTCCCCGGTCTACAATACTTTTGGCCTTCAAGAACGGATGCAACAACGCAGGGGGCAGAACCACGTAGCCCAACCGTAGCGCCGGAAACAGCACTTTGGAGAACGTTCCAAGGTAGATAACATTTCCCCCTTCGTCTACTCCCTGTAGCGCGGCGAGGGGCTGTCCCTCGTAACGCAGGGCGCCGTCGTAATCATCCTCGATGATGAGCGCCTGTGCTTTCCTGGCCCACTGCAACAGCGCCAATCGCCGTTCAGCCGGCATAGCGCCGCCGTGGGGGAACTGGTTGGCCGGCGTTACGAAGGCCAGCCGCGCCTTGCTTTGGGGGGGAATCGCCTCCACTGGAAAACCATGCTCGTCAACATTTAGCGCGCCCAGCTTGGCACCATACACCTGAAAAACCGCGAACGCGTCGGTATAGCCTGGCGTCTCCACGAGCACTTCGTCACCCTCATTTAGTAGGAGCCTGGCTAATATGTCCAGCGCCTGTTGCGCCCCGTTGACGATGACAATTTCTTCTGGCCGGCAGTGCACGCCGCGCAAGCGCGCGAGGTAGTCGGAAATCGCTTCGCGTAAAGGATGGAAACCTGCAGCCGACCCGTAACGCGAAAGCATCACGTCGTCGGTGCTCAGATATCGCGCTAACAGGCGGCGCCAGACGGCGTATGGGAAAATGTGCGGGAAGGAGCGACCGAATCCAAAGTCGACATCGATTTCAGCCCGAATTGTTTCGCCGGTTCGCGACGGTGACTTGTCAATCTGCACCACGCGCCGGCCCCATTTTGACAGCGCGGGCCGCTCCTGCGCAACAGACTCGGTGGCCGCTCCATTGCCGGGGAGCGGCAAAGCTTCGGCGACGAAGGTGCCCGCGCCCAAGCGGCGCATAACGTAGCCTTCTGCCTGCAACTGATCGTAAGCCTGGGTCACAGTAATGCGACCAATGCTGAGGCGGTCCGCCAAACTGCGCGTGGAAGGCAGCCGGACGCCAGGATTCAAGTCGCCCGCCAGAATCTGGTCTCGTAAATGGCGGTACAATTGCCTGTAGAGCGGTTCATCCGCCGTTTGACCCAGCTCGAATATCAATGCCATGGATCGATTGTAACATATCCTGCGGCGGCGATTAGGCGTTGTTAATCAACTGGTGTTAATATAGACATAAAGCGCAAAAGGAACTTAGACCTGATAGTAGAATGAGCTACATACCTCCAGAACGGATAGAAGCAAAACTCGCCAGGTTGCCCTCGCGACCCGGCGTTTACCTGCACAAGGACGAGAACGGCAAGATCCTTTATATCGGCAAGGCCGTGAATCTGCGCTCGCGCGTGCGGTCCTACTTTGCACAAAACGTGGATTCATTTAAGACCCTGCATCTTCGACGAAAGATCGCCGACGTGGAGACCATCACGACGGACTCCGAGTTAGAGGCGCTTTTGTTGGAGATGACGCTGATTAAAAAGCACAGGCCGCACTACAATATACGGCTGAAGGATGACAAGCGTTATCCCTATATCAAGGTTCATTGGGCCGATCCTTATCCCAAGGTCACGGTGACCCGTCGCATGGATCGCGATGGCTCGCGCTATTTCGGACCGTACACCTCGGCCTGGGCGGTACACCAGACGCTGGATCTCCTGCGCAAGATCTTCCCTTACCTTACCTGCGATCGCACCATCACCGGGCAGGACGAGCGCGCCTGCCTTTACTATGACATCAAGCTTTGCACCGCGCCTTGTATTGGCGCGGCGAGCAAAGAAGAATATCGCGCTATGATCAAGCGGCTGATGGATTTCCTTGAGGGAAGGTCGGAACATGTCGTGCGGGGTATCGAGCGGAAGATGGACGAGGCCTCGGCCAATCTAGAGTTCGAAGAAGCGGCGCAGTATCGCGACCAGCTACAGGCAATTGATCAGGTCGTCGCCAAACAAAAGGTTATCGCTGCAGCCAACACGGACCAGGACGTCATCGCCTTTGCACGCGAGCAGGGCGACGCCTGCGTCCAAGTTTTCTTCATTCGACACGGTAAACTGATCGGGCGCGAATACTTTTTGCTTGAGGGGACCGAAGACGAGGAAGACGCTTCGGTGCTGCAGGAGTTTGTGACCCAATTCTATGACGAGGCGGCGCACATTCCCAAAGAGGTGTTGCTGCCAAACGAAGTGGAAGAGGCGCGCATCATCGAGCAGTGGCTACAACAAAAGCGCGGACAAAAGGTAGCCATCAAGGTGCCGCGGCGTGGCAGGAAGAAAGAGCTGGTGCAGTTGGCTGCCAGTAATGCGCA
This sequence comes from Anaerolineae bacterium, assembly GCA_025929715.1. GTDB lineage: Bacteria > Chloroflexota > Anaerolineae > Promineifilales > Promineifilaceae > JAAYYY01. The sequence goes on from JAICPS010000009.1 coordinate 4,839, forward strand.
GGATACCCTGGCCACGCTTCGCCAGCAGTGGGCGGTCGATCGTTCGCGCCACGTCGAGGCGATGACCGAGCTTCAGGAAGCGCTGGATCTACCTGCTGCACCTTCACGCATTGAATGTTACGACATCAGCCACACGCAGGGCCGCCAGACGGTGGGCAGCATGGTCGTCTTCGTACATGGCGTGCCCCGAAAAAGCGACTACCGCCGATTCAACGTGCAAACTGTGGGCAATGACGACTATGGCGCCATGGGTGAGGTGCTCCGTCGCCGGTTCCGCCGCTATAAAGAGAGCATGGCCGGCGAACTGACTGACCCCAGCCAGATTGGTAAAAGCAAAAAAGATATTGCGTGGGCTTTGCTTCCCGACTTGCTGATCGTCGACGGCGGCAAAGGACAGCTGGCGGTCGCCCACAACGTGTTGGCCGAGTTTGATTTGCAAGGGGAAGTGCCACTCGCGGCGCTGGCAAAGCAAGAGGAAGAGCTCTTTACACCAGGTAAAATACAATCGGTACGCCTGTCGGAGCGCTCTGAAGCGCTTTATTTAGTTCAGCGCGTGCGCGACGAGGCGCACCGCTTCGCCAATCAGGGACACCGCAAGAGGCGCACGAAGGTCGGCACCGCCTCTATTCTCGATTCTATTCCGGGTGTGGGACCAACGCGCCGCAAGATCCTTCTCGATCACTTTGGTACGCTAGACGAACTCCGCAAGGCGACCGCAGAAGAAATCGCCGCCGTGCCGGGCATCCCTTTTACAGTGGGGCTGGCGGTGAAGGCCCATCTGACCTAAGAATTCCATACCAAAGATCCTTGACACACCCGAACGCTTGTGCTATTCTGTGAATCAGAACAAGTGTTCTATACCCTCCCATCAGCGGAACCGGCGAGCGCGACCCTTGCCGGTTCCGCCCCCTCTCAGGATTGCGGCTGTCGCTGCCACAAATGGGTACAGAGCGCTTCAACTAACCACATTTACAAGGTTCCAGCAGTCTTCGAGCCCAAACTTCGTGTCAATGGAGGAAGCGAAAAATGATAAAGCAGAACGTTCTCTATGGAAATGGCGGCGTAGAAATTCTTCAGAGGCTTGGCAGTAATGGCCTGCGCTTTCCCAGGCGTGCGATCGTCGCGATTATTTTGATGGTTGCCTTGCTAGCCTTTGAGGTCTTCAATTTCGACACGACGCGCTATGCGCTGACGAATCTCCTGGGACCCGTATCATTCGTCGGTCTGCGTTGGGCTTCAATTCTGGCGTTGGCCTTCTGTGCTATAGACTTTGCTGGGCTCGTACAGCTCTTTACGCCCGAGGCGACCGGCGAACAGCCGAAAGAGGTCTGGTATCTGATGGGAGCCTGGTTGCTGGGAGCGACAATGAACGCGCTCATGACCTGGTGGGCAGTATCGCTAACGCTGCTGAACCATGACTTCGGGAACGAGGTTCTCAGTCGTGGTCAGCTATTGCAGGTCGTACCCATCTTTGTAGCGACGCTTGTCTGGCTCACACGCATTCTATTCATCGGCGCCCTGACAGTAACGGGCAGCCATCTTCTCTTTGCGACGGGCGAAGACGAAAAGGGCGTTTACAGCGACGGTCGTCTATCGTTGCCATCAGGAAGACCGCTAACAGAACGCGTCGCCCGCGAGCGTAGGATAGCAGAAACACCAGGCGCGGTTTACGCAACGCAATTTGCCCGGAATGCGATTCCTCACGTGAGTGATGATCTCCCCGGATTCCTGAATCGCCGTCCTGGCGTCGGCAACGAAGCGGATGAAGGATTTGAAGTGCGGCAAATTGACACCGGTGATGCGAATTCGACGCGCGGCATAAACTCTCATCGCGGGACCGAAGCTGTTCGATCAAACGAGCGTATAAGCAAAGACGAGCTAGAGCCAAATCGGCCCAAGGCAAACGGGCGCGTCCGGCAGCGACCGCCGATGCCTGGCGCCAACGGCTTTCGAGCCAGCTCTAAGGGCCGCAACTAAGAAACGACAATGGCATACTACGACCAATACTACACCGAATACCCGCAATATCCGCAGATACAGACGCCGCTAGTTACCACCAACAGATCGTCACAGGTAGTTGTTCAGAGGCGCATGATCCTCATCCTGGCAACGGTTCTCCTTCTTATCGTGCCGCTTCTCGTATCCGTGCGCCCCAATCTTGGCGAAACCGCGAGTGTCGAGATCGCGGCCGTTGGCGGTGCGACCGGCGCACAAACCGGCGAAGGCGAGGGAGTCGTCTCCGGGAACCCGGCGCCTCCCGCAGCGGCTTCGGGGCAATTATCTGGCGTCTTTACACCTGAAATACAACATTGGGCGCCGCAGATTCTATCCTGGTCTTCTACGTATGGGCTCGATCCCAATCTAGTAGCGATCATTATGCAGATCGAATCGTGTGGCGATCCAGCCGCGGTTTCGGTGGCGGGCGCCCAGGGCCTCTTCCAGGTGATGCCTTTCCACTTCGCTGCCGGCGAAAACACGCTTGATCCCGAGACGAATGCTCGCCGTGGACTAAGTTACTTCGTAGAACGCCTCGCGCAGACGAACGGGGATATCGGCCGCGCGTTTGCCGGCTATAATGGCGGACATGTCGCCGCCGCGGCAAGCTGGGACGACTGGGCGCATGAAACACAGCGCTACTACGTCTGGAGTACAGGAATTTACAAAGATATTCAGGCGGGACAGGCGCAGAGTTCGACTGTTCAGGAATGGTTGCAGGCAGGCGGCGCGAGCCTCTGCCGGCAGGCAGCTTCGCGACTCGGAATCTGAAGCATTAAGCAAATCACAAATTCCCTGTTTGAAAGAAAGGCGCGGCCCCGGCCGCGCCTTTCTTGTTTGACGCCCATACTCCGGTGGTTATACTTGATTTAGAATGGTTTGCGAGGTCTCGTGTCAGGTTTTCACGCTTCTTGAAAACCGAGGCTTGACGCCTCTATTGGACATAGGAGGATCGGGATGTCCATTACGATTAAATGGTATGGTCATGGCACCTATGGGCTGGAAGTTGGAGGACACAAACTTATTGTCGATCCTTTTTTTGCCCCGCACAATCCTGCCGCGCCAGTCTCTGTTGACGAGGTCGAGGCGGATTTTATTTTGCAAACGCATGGCCATGGCGATCACATCGCCGACACGCTGGCTCTCGGCCAACGGACCGGTGCGCTGGTAATTTCCAACTTCGAAATCTGCACCTGGCTTGGCAAACAGGGGCATGAGAATACACATGGAATGAATATTGGCGGCGGTTATCAGTTCGATTTCGGACGCACAGAAATGACGCTGGCGCTTCATAGCTCAGGCCTGCCTGATGGCGCATATGGTGGAAATCCGGGCGGTTTTTTGATCCGCGCCGAAGATAGAGTGGTGTATCTGTCCGGCGACACGGCGGTGTTTTCTGATATGGCGTTGATCGGCGCTGTGGGATTGGATCTTGCAGTATTACCAATTGGAGACAACTTTACCATGAGTCCGGAAGGTTCCTTGGCAGCGATCAAGTATCTCCATCCCAGAGTTGTGATACCGGGACACTATAATACGTGGCCTCTAGTCGCGCAGGACGCTAATGCCTGGAGAGCGCGGGTGCAAGCGGAGACCGACGCCGAAGCGGTGGTACTACAAGTTGGCGATACTTACACGGTCTCTTGACATGGCATATTGAGGATACGGCATTTTGCCGTTCGATTATCATCGAGCGTGAAGCCTGGTGTGTTGCTTCACGCTTTTTCTATTTAGTGAACAATACAGCAGGAAACGTATCACGTAGGAGTCCATGATGAGAAGAATATTGCGATGGAGTTTTTTGTTTTTCATGCTGGCGAGCCTCCCGGCTTTGGCGTGCGATCTGGTTACCGGAGACGACGCGCCCCCTGCGGTGGATTCCGGCGAAGATGGCGGTCAAGGCAGTGAGGTCCTGCCTACGGCAGCCCCGGTAGCAACGGTGGAAGTGGAGGACCAGCCCGCGGATGGCGTCCCTCCATCCGGAGAAGCGGGTGAAGCGCCACCATTGCCTGATTTCGGCGCGCTGAATGAAGATCTGTCACAGTTTAATAGTTATAGGATTCAGGTTGACATGCGCTTCGAAGACAGCGCCGATCCCACACAGTCCGGGATGCTGACCATGACCACGGCGCGCGTTGTCGAACCGCCAGCCACGAATGTTGACGTTACATTATCCGGATCGCTCGCCGAGGATATGGCGGAACTCGCCGAAGGGGCCACGCTCACATTCACGGAAATTGGCGAAACTAGTTACTCCATCGTTCCCGGCTTAGGCTGCATCTCCGGTATCGGCGGCGCCGAAATGGCCGCCGAGTTCACCGACGTGCTGGACACCGATGATTTTCTAGGCGATATCGAAGGAGCTGAGTTCATAGGCGAAGAGACGATCAACGGCGTGGCTACCTACCATTATCGCTTCGATGAGAACGATATTCCGGACACCGATGATAGCCTGCGCGAAGTGACGGGTGACGTATATATTTCGCAGGAGAACGAGTACGTTGTGCGCATGGTCGTCGATGGCGTAGGCGCTCTTGACATGTTTGGCCAGGGAAGTGACCAGGAAGGCAATCTCCATCTCGAGTTTAACGTTACGGATGTCGGCCAACCAATTACCATCGAGGCGCCCGCCGAATGTGAAGGCGCCGAGTCAGACTTTCCGGTCATGGATGGCGCTGTTGATCTGGCGACATTCGCCGGACTGACCACGTATTCGGTAAACGCATCTCTTGATGATGTTGTCACGTTTTATCAGGAAGAAATGGCCGCGCTCGGGTATCAGGCCGCCGCCGACCAGTTTATTAGCGAAGAAACAGCAATTCTCAGTTATACGGCCGAGGATGGTCAGTCAGTTACCGTAACGCTTGGAGTTGACGGTGATACCGTGTCGGTCTTAATTACACCGGCAGATGGCTGACGCCAACCGTTGGTTAGTTCGGCCAGACGAGGTAGCCGGCGGGCACTGCCGGCTACCTTTTTTTGTTAAATAGCGGCGAGCAGGGCATAATTGCGCTTGTGTTTGTGGGCGCTTCAACAGTCGCGTCCCCGTTTTTCCCAGGAACAATTATATGCATAGGCGCGTTGGCGGCCTCGGCGTTGCGGCGATTTCGGCCACGCTGCTGCTCGTCGCATTTTTGGCATACACGGATAACGCCGGGTCCCAGGCGCAATCGTCTGGCATCATCATCAGCGAGGTGGCTTGGGCGGGAACACTCCACAGTCCAAGTGATGAGTGGGTTGAGCTTTACAACAGTGGTCAAAATGCGGTCGATATCGCCGGTTGGACATTGGCTGACAGCAGCGGAGATCTCTTTGTGGAGCTGGCGGGTACGCTTGTTCCACAAAGCTACTTCTTGTTGGAGCGTACTGCCGACGACACGGTCGGCGATATACCCGCCGATCAACTTTACAGTGGTGGGCTGAACAACAGCGGGGAAACGCTCACGCTGGCTGACGAAAATGGAGCCGTCGTGGATACCGCTAACCTCGATGGAGGAGAATGGCCGGCGGGCGAGGGATCACCGTCCTACGTAAGTATGGAACGAAGCTCGCCGCTTGCCCCGGATAGCGGAGGCTGGGCGTCAAACGACGGTGTGACGCTTAATGGGCACGATGCCGGAGGCAATCCTATCCAGGGGACGCCACGGGCAGCGAACTCATCCTGGGTGTCGGATCCAGGTGAGCTGCCTGACCTGGTCTTGTCTGTCTCTGCGCCCCAGGAATCCAACGCGGGCGAATCTCTGCGCTATGAGCTATTCTTTGCAAACGAGGGTCTGGCTACCGCCCAGGCTGCCATTCTCACTGATTCCTTGCCGGCGGGCGTTAGCTACGTTTCCGACGATAGCGGCCTGACGCCAGATCTGACTGACGTGCGGCAGCCGGTGTGGACCTTCGGGGATATAGACGCGGGCAGCGCGTTTTCCTTTGCCCTGACGACTACGGTCGCGTTTACCGTTAACGGGACGGTCGTTAACGAGCTGGCCGCAGGCAGTTCGACGGACGAAGCACAGTACGCGAATAATTACGCTGAAGCTGAAACTGTGATTTATGCTCCTGATTACGAGCCGATTCTAATCGGCGCCGTTCTGTATGACGGCTACGAGTACGAAGATGCGGACGAAGCGGTCCAGTTGCGCAATGTGGGCACGACCACAATGACGCTCGCTGGGTGGATGCTTGGCGATGGAAGCTCTGAGGCCACGATTGCTGGCGGCGCCTTCGTTGGACCGGAACAATCGATCTGGCTGGCGCGTGACACGGAAGCTTTTGCGCGCCAGTTTGGGTTTGCGCCCGACGCTGTATTGGCTCCCTGGCCGGGTTTTGCCAACGACGGCGATGAGGTCATTCTGCGGCGGGCGGACGGCCAAACCTCCGACGTACTCGTCTATGAGAATGGCGACACTTCTACCAGCGGTTGGGCGGGACCTTCAGTAGAGCCTTATCACGTTTCGAATCTCTTTGCCGAAGAAGGCCAGCTATTGTTCCGGCTGATTGACGAAGACACCGGGTTACCGGTCGTTGACAGTAATCAAGCTCTTGACTGGGCGCAGATGATGGAAGATCCGGTACGCGGGCGGAAAGTGCGCTATCCGGGTTGGCTATTAGATCGCTTCTTCCGTCCGGTAGTGATCACCACTAGCGCGGCGCTTACAATCGCGGTAGCGCCCGACAATGCTTTCCAGGCGGTAATCAGGCAAATTGATAGCGCCCAACTTAGCGTACAGATTGAAACTTTGACGATGGAGAATTTGGCGATCGGCAACGCGCTGGAGGCGGCCGCCCAGCGCGGCGTTAGTGTAACGGTGCTTCTCGAGGGCTCGCCGCCAGGCGGGATTGACGACCATGAACGCTACATTTGCCGGCGACTTGAAGCGAGTGGGGGGGCCTGCTGGTTCATGATACGCGATGACGACCTGCGAATCCACGACCGCTATCGTTACTTGCACGCCAAATTCACGCTCATCGACGGTGAGCGAGCGCTGATCAGCAGCGAGAATCTTAGCCCTTTTAGCCTGCCTGATGATGACAAGTCGGACGGCACCTGGGGACGTCGCGGGGTCGTGTTGGTCACGGACGCGGTAGCAGTCGTAGAACGACTGAGTCAACTTTTCGCCGACGATTTTGCTCCGGCGAGTCATCACGATTTGCTGCGTTGGCATGCTGACCATAGCATCTATGGGGATCCCCCAGACAATTTTGTTCCTATTACCGTTACCGGCGGCACGACATATACGGTGCGCTATCCCACGCCGGTGTCATTTGCTGGAGAAGCTGTCTTCAATTTGCTCCATGCGCCGGAGAATATGCTTGGTAGTCGCGATGGGCTTGTGGCGCTGTTACAGATGGCCGGCGCTGGCGACACTGTCCTCGTGCAACAGCTGGCTGAGCGCAGCCATTGGGGAGCGTCTACCGCCACTGCCGAGAGTGATCCTAATCCGCGCTTAGAGGCTTACATTGACGCGGCTCGCCGCGGAGCGACCGTGCGTATTTTGCTGGACTCATATTTCGACAATCCTGAAGATCCTCTGTCAAACACGGCGACTTGTAGCTATGTTAAGGAAATTGCCGCGCTGGAACATCTCCCGTTGTGGTGCACGCTGGACAATCCCACCGGGCTGGGAATTCACAATAAGATGGTCTTGCTGCAGATTGGCGGGCAAGGCTGGATACACGTGGGTAGCTGGAACGGGACGGAGCAATCGACAAAAGGCAACCGCGAGGTAGCCATCCAGCTTCAGAGTAACGCCGCCTATGAATATCTGGCGGCGCTCTTTGAAAGTGATTGGCCACACGCCACCTGGTTTCCTCTGGTGGTATCCGGCTTCCGCGGGCCGGCGAACTACCCGCTTATCAGTGAAATTCTCTACGATCCCAACGGTCCGGATGACGCCGAATTCATCGAAATAGTCAATCCGACGCCTGACACGCTCGATTTGAGTAATTGGATGATTGCCGACGCCGTTTTGCCCGACGACTTTGAAGACGCTCGCCGCTTTCCAGCAGGTACGCTTCTCGCTCCACGGGACACACTGGTCATTGCCACAAGCGCCGATAGCTTTGAGAGTGATTTTGGTTTTCTACCGGACTTTGAAATCGTGGACAGTCTTGCACACATACCCGAGATGCTGGACGATCCACTCTGGGGTGACCCGGCGGCTCTGCTGCAAATGGGAAACGAGGGCGACGAAATACTGTTGCGCTCGCCTGGCGGGTTGGTGATTGACGTGATCAGCTATGGCGCCGGCTTCTATCCGGGCGTCGGCGCCTGCACCCTTGTAGAAGCTCCCGGCTACGCGTTAGAACGCCTTCCGTACTGGCACGATAGCGACGATTGCAATGACGATTTCCGCTCCTGGCCTTTCCCCAGTCCCGGGCAGCTACCCTGAACATCCCGAAATGAAATAAAAGAGGGTGTGCATTAGCACACCCTCGGAATCGTCAGGAAAATTAGCTGAGTACAGATATATAAGAAGTACGCTTCTAAAGAGGCTGCGAGTGAAAAATCGCAGTCGTTTACTCTACGTTGCCAAAGAGGTCAGCCGGGTCGACGCCAGAATCTGGACCCTGCACCGGAATGGGGGTCCCGGCTCGCGTCGTCAGCTCGCCTTCATAGACAATCGCAGGCGCCTCATACGGTACGCGCTCCCTCGTTTCTTGCGGTGTTAGGTCTGGCTTCATATCATGCTCCTTAATTTAACAGTAACGGCCTGGCTCCTTCGAGAGTTTCTGGCGCCAGGACAGTTGATCGGCCGTCATTCGGCTTGCGGAAGCAATTCTATTATTAACAAAGGCTTAAATATTGTCAATACTGCGAAAAGTACTGTAAGCAGCGGCGTTAGAAAGCAGCTTTCCCACACATTTTTCCTATTGCTAACGGTTTACCCGGTTACACAAGAATCCTCATTACTTGCCCCCAAGACGGTCGAGGCCGGTCGTAAAAGCTGGCGCAGGCGGTATAATGAGAGGCGATAATATTGGCGTTCATCCCAGCCACTAAACCACTGAGGAGAGAAATATGGAGGAACGGAAAATCCGCGTGCTTCTTGCCAAGCCAGGCCTTGATGGTCATGACCGCGGCGCCAAAGTCATCGCTCGGGGTCTCCGTGATGCAGGAATGGAGGTGATTTATACGGGCCTGCGCCAGACTCCAGAGATGGTGGTTGAAGCTGCCTTGCAGGAGGATGTGGATGCGATTGGATTAAGCATACTGTCCGGCGCGCACAAAGCGCTTGTACCGCGTATTATGGAACTGATGCGCGATCAGGCGATGACCGATATACCGGTTTTTCTTGGCGGCATTGTCCCTAACGACGATGTTGCAGAAATGAAGGAAGCCGGAGTAACCGCTATTTTTGGGCCGGGAACCAGTATGGATAAAATCGTTGAGGCGATACGAGCGGCAACGTCTCATCGCGAGGCATCATCGAGTGGATGATTTGTTGGAACGCGTTCGCCAGGGCGACCGCAGAGCTGTGGCGCGCGCGATTACCCAGATTGAACGCAGTAAAGATCGCGCCCGCGAAATCGTGATAAAGCTCTATCCTGAGACTGGAATGGCGCATATAGTCGGCATCACGGGGGCGCCAGGTACTGGCAAGAGCACACTGGTAAATGAAATTGCTCGCGAATTGCGGCGCCGAGACCTACTTGTGGGCATCATCGCGGTGGATCCCAGCAGCCCATTTACCGGAGGGGCGCTTCTCGGCGACCGCATTCGTATGCAGGATCTTGCCGGCGATAGCGGCATTTTCATTCGCAGTATGGCATCGCGCGGGAGCCTGGGGGGGCTGGCTGGTGCTACGTCTTCAGCGGCCAAGGTCCTCGATGCCGCCGGGTTTGACGTCATTCTCATAGAGACCGTCGGCGCAGGGCAGGCCGAGGTCACCATTGCTAACACAGCGCATACGACAGTCGTCGTCGACGCGCCGGGCATGGGAGATGAAATTCAGTCGATTAAGGCCGGAATCCTCGAAATTGCGGATATTCTGGTCGTAAACAAGGCGGACCGGCAAGGCGCTGCCAACACCGTCAAAGCGCTGCGCATGATGCTACACATGGGACAACAAAAGCGGCAATCGCGTTCCGGCGTGAGGCCGGCTACGAATCTCGCTACCGGTACGGCTAACAATCGTTCCGATGATCAGGCAGACTGGGCCGTACGCGTATTTGAAACTGTGGCCCCAGATGCCAGGGGCGTGGCCGAAGTGGTGAACGCTATTCTTGCGCATCGCCAATATCTAAAGCAGTCTGACCAATGGCTAGAGCGCGAGAAAGATCGCAGCCGCGAGGAAATACAGCAGATTTTGCAGGCGCACCTCGATTTACAACTGGAAAGAAACGTAAGCAATACCGAGCGCGAGCACCTGGTTACCGCAGTGGCCGATCGCGAAATCGATCCCTATACGGCGGCTGCCCGGTTGTTTACCCAGATTTTTCCTGACCGGTAGCTGCCGCGCATGTCACATCTTTGAATCAGCATCGTATGGAGTAAGACATGTCGATCATCAGCTATGGTGGTATTAAATTGTTCGCCGGTTCCGGATGTCCGGGTCTGGCAAAGCGAATTTCAGAGTACATCAACGTCCCTTTGAGCGGCTGGGACATCATTGATTTTCCGAATGAGAACATCTGGGTCAAATTACATGGTAGTGTTCGCGGACAGGACGTATTCCTGATCCAGAGCCATTCGCGCCCCGTTCATCGCAACGTGATGGAGATGTTGATTGCGATGGACTGTCTTAAACGTGACTCGGCAGGCCGTATTACAGTCGTCGTTCCCTACATGGCCTATTCACAAAGCGACCAGAAAACGCAGCCACGCACGCCAATTACGGCGCGTCTGCTGGCGGACATGATAGAAGTTGCCGGCGCCGACCGCTGGATTACGCTCGATCTTCACGCCGGACAGATCCAGGGATTCTACAAAATACCTGGTGACGTTTTGACGGCGCGCTACATCATTGTCGAATATTTCAAAAAGAAACAACTTAGGGACGTGACTATCGTGGCGCCCGATTTGGGCTTTGCCAAGGGGGGGCGCAAGTATGCCGATGAGCTGGGAATGCCACTGGCCTTTGTGGAAAAGCGGCGCCTGGGCGATGATCTACGGCGAGAAGCGCTGACGCTAATTGGAAACGTCGAGGGCCGTGACGTGCTTGTCGTCGACGACCTCGTGGATACCGGAGGTACCATCAAGCAGGCAGTCGAGGTAGTGAAGGACAACGGCGCGCTGGACGTATACCTTGCATTCACACATGCCGTACTTTCTGATCCGGCCATCGAGCGCCTGGCAGATCTACCCATCAAAGAGATCGTGACCACCGATTCGATTCCTATTCCCGAAGACAAGATGTTACCTAATATAGAGGTGCTGACTGTTGCCGAGCTTCTGGGCGAGGTAATTCTTAGATCACACGAAGGCCGTAGTGTAGGCGAGTTATTTAATGAATAGGCCTATTAGTAGTACCTATTAATTAGGTAATTCTTATGGCGCCTTTTGCCTCATGGACGTAATCTAGTGTATTGTGGAAGTGAATATTTCGTAAAACGCGAGCGCCAGTTGTTGGGACCATCATTGCGACCCCTGTCGTTGCGGCCCCTTTTGCTGGCCCGAGAAGAATCGATATGTTAAAGAAGCTTTTTCATAAGATCGTCGGGGACCCCACAGAAAAGCTATTGGCGAGTTTGCAACCCACCGTAGACGAGGTAGCTTCCCTGGAAGCGCGCTATAGTGATCTCACCGACGAAGCGTTGCGTGACGAGACGTCACGCTTCAAAGAGCGCCTGGAAGCGGGCGAGACAATTGAAGATATTTTATCCGAGGCGTTTGCCCTGGTGCGCGAGACGTCGCGCCGGACAACAGGCTTGCGGCATTACGATGTGCAAATAATGGGTGGAATATTGCTGCATCGCGGCGAGGTCGTGGAAATGCGCACGGGTGAAGGTAAGACGCTAGTAGCAACTCTTCCCCTCTATCTGAATGCTCTCGTGGCCCGCGGCTCACACCTCGTGACGGTCAATGATTATCTGGCGCGGCGTGATGGCGGCTGGATGGGCAAGATTTTTTATGCCCTGGGCCTCACCGTCGGCTGCATCGGACCGCAACGCTTCTCGGCCCTTTACGATCCCGACTATGTAAATCCCGCGGCAAAGCTAGAAGACGAGCGCCTGGTGCACTGGCGTCCGTGCAGCCGCCAGGAAGCATATCGAGCGGACATCACCTATGGGACGAGCAGTGAGTTTGGGTTCGACTACCTGCGCGACAACATGGTCAATAACCGGGAAGATCTCGTGCAACGCGAATTGCACTACGCGATCATCGACGAGGTGGACAATATCCTCATCGACGAAGCCCGGACGCCGCTTATTATTTCGGGCCCGGTCCAACGTTCAGGACAGGATTATCTGCGCTTTTCCCAGTACGTGCGCAACCTGCGCGAGAATACGGCGGGAGAAGATGCGGAGCCGAACGGCCACTACGACATCGACCGTAAGAGCCGTTCTATAAGCCTGACCGATCGAGGCATTGCCGAAATCGAGGACCGCATACCAGAGATCGACGTCGAGGCGGGACAGAGCCTCTATGATCCCCGGTTCTATCACCTGACTTACTACCTGGATAACGCATTGCGAGCTCAGTATTTATTCCATCGAGACCAGCAATACGTGGTCCACGATGGGCAGGTCGTGATCGTGGACGACTTTACGGGTCGCCTAATGGCAGGTCGTCGTTACTCTGACGGTCTCCATGAGGCAATCGAGGCCAAAGAGGGCGTCCAAATAAAGCGCGAAACCGTTACCGTAGCGACTATCACGCTTCAAAATTATTTCCGCCTTTACGATAAGTTGGCGGGTATGACCGGTACAGCGCTGACCGATGCTGAAGAATTCAACGAAATTTATCATCTGGACGTAACGCCCCTACCTACAAACGTCCAATATATCGTCGAAAACAACATCATGGGCCTACAAGAACAGCGCCGTCGCGTGAACGGAGCTGAAGAGATCTTCTTTGCCAGACCCACGGAAGCTGAGGAACCGGTATTCTTCAAGCGTACCGATTTCGCAGACCAGGTCTTTGCTACGAATGAGGCCAAAGATAATGCTATTATCCATGAGATTGAGCACTTTCATAGTGAGGGACGGCCAATTCTTGTGGGCACGACCTCAGTTGAGCATTCTGAGGTCATTCATAGATTGCTACAAAAAGCGCGAATCAATCACAGCGTGCTCAATGCTAAGAACATCGATTCCGAAGCGCTAATCGTGGCGCAGGCCGGTCGCAAAGGCGCCGTCACAATCTCCACAAATATGGCCGGTCGCGGCACGGACATTATTCTCGGAGGGAACGCCGAGGGTATGTCCGCGGAAGTCCTTGAGAAGGAGATGTTCGACCGCTCTCTCCTCACTCAACTGGCACAAAAGTTGGTCGAGGAAGGCGAGGAAGCTGCACGTGAGTATGCCGAAAAGCATCCAAAACTGAGCACTGACCTCGTCGAAGCCCTGATCGAAACCAGGCAGCAGTATGACGCCGCGCTTGAGGAAATCGAGGAAATCCAGGTCGTTGGCTACCTGGCGAAGGCCCTGCAGAATCCGTATGACATAGATTTCAACGATTTGCGTCAGGTATTGCGCATGGTAAGGGTCAACCAACTGGCCCCGGCGCGAGCGTTTGTCGAAGAGATTAACAAAGATGTAGCCCTGGTCGACGATGCCGCGCGCTTAATGCAGTTATATAGCCGTTACCAGTCGATACAGGGCGACACAAGGCAGGTTGCCGAGTTTTTGGCCGGTCTTGTCTTTGAGCATAATTACAACGGACGTGCAGCGCTGATTCGCGCTGTACTGGCCGACGAAGACCGGGACGCCGAACTGCTTGTATCGTCTGTGCCCGGCCTAGCACCGCACCTTATTGAGAGGATCAAGAACGTCAAGCGTGTAGCCGAGGAAGAGCGTCATCGCGTCTGGGAACTGGGCGGCCTACACGTTGTGGGCTCTGAACGCCACGAATCACGCCGTATTGATAACCAGTTGCGGGGTCGTGCAGCCCGCCAGGGCGACCCTGGCTCCTCGCGCTTCTTTTTGTCTCTGGAAGATGATTTGATGAAGCGCTTCGGTGGCGAGCGCATGAAGCGCTTCATGTCTGGCAACATCCTCCCTGAAGATGTTCCTTTGGAAATGGGCATCTTGGACAGACTCATCGAAAACGCCCAGGAACGCATCGAAGGTTACAATTTTGACATCCGTAAGAACGTCGTCGAGTATGACGACGTGATGAACAAACAGCGCCAGGCTATCTATGATGAGCGGCGCGCCATCCTGATGCATGAAGGGATCGACCTAGATGAAAAAATCGAGGCGGCGTTCGTTACGACGATAAATGAGTTAGTCCACAACTATTTGGAGGACTACACGGGCTTCATCCGCGCTGAAATAGAACGGGCCATCGGGGATTTCAGCACTGACGCTACAGATACAATTAACGTCAACGGTGTCGTGAATCGGATTCGGGGCTTCCTACCCGGCGTTTTGGAGTTCGATCGTGCCGAGCTGGCCGAGTTGTCTACGGGTCAACTGACTGAGCGCTTCATGCATCTGGCTCACATGCAGGAACAGGAGGGCCAAAACCTTTACCAGCTATTGCGAGCCATGAACCGTTTCATTCCCTTGCTGCCGCCCGTACCGAACCTCGCTGCGCGACTGGGCGCCATGAGGTCCGGACAACTCCAGGCGCGGGAGAATACACGCCGGGAATTTGTGGATCAGGTTAATTCACTTTTCAATGATTTCCTCGCCGACTACATTGAGGAAAATCGTCGCGGGGAGATCTGGCAGGCGGCTGAAGCTAGCCTTGACGAGGCATTTGCCGAGTTTAACGTTGAAGGTCTTTCTCAAAAAGCTATCAGGAATCAGCAGAGCCACTTCAAGCATGAGATCGACGAAATACTGCGTGATTTGCTGCTCGACAGCCTCTCTGCGCTTGACCCCCAGGAATTGGTCGAAGCGCTGCAGGACCATGTATCTGATCAGCAGGATGCATGGCGCAAGCGCATTGGCGACGAAGAATACGAGAGTTACCAGCGGCTCCTGCTACTGAGCGCTATTGACAACGAATGGCGCGATTATTTGACCGCGATGGATGATCTTCGTCGCGAAATCGGCCTGGAAGCGTTTGCTCAGCGCGATCCAAAAGTAGAATACAAGCGGCGTTCTTACCAGATGTTCGCAGATATGCGCGGAAATATTGACCAAAGCGTCGTAGATCGTTTTTTCCGGGAATTACAAACTCACCAGGCATTTATTGAACGCCACGAAGCCACTGTTGCTTATCAGGAGCAGATGAGCCAGGCCGGATACCAGATGGTTCAGCGCGACCAGGGTAAGGGTGTCGAATTACGACGCGAGCTGCCGAAGGTCGGCCGCAACGATCCTTGCCCTTGTGGTAGTGGCAAAAAGTACAAACACTGTCACCTTCGCCAGGATCGTGCTGCAGAAAGACGAGCCAACGGTGGAAGAGGTCGCGACCGGGTTCGTCAGTAAGATCATGGCGACGGTGTGTCGCGTTGTCAGTTTAGCGTGTTGCCAGTTCAAGGAAGCAAATGGAAGGGGAAGGTTCCAGCCTAGCTGCATTGCGCACCCTGCAAAAGTCACTGCACGATGCAGTTGTCCCAACAGATGCAGTCCGCCAGGTCCGCGACTTTTTAGACGCCCAGCTTTTCGCCGAGACGGTCAAGGTGCACCACGGTAAGTCACCGGCGAAGAACGGTACTGGGGCAGGTGCGCTCCAACTTTCGATTTCTCATGGAAATTTATTTCTGGAAGTGGCGCGCTCTTCGCCTTTCAAGGAACATGAGGTATTGCTGGCGGAGCTTGCAGCTTCAATGCTCGACCAACATATACATAACTCTACATCGCAAGAACTGGTTGACAGTATTGCGCAGGAGTACCTGACAACTGCTTCCGTGCGTCAGGCTGTATCTGCAATGGGCACGTCCCTCGATCTGGACGACATTCTGGACCGCTTCCTGACGTCCTTGGAGGATGTGGTCAGTTACGATTCCGCTACTTTAGCTTTGGTGCGCGATGATCGCCTAGAGTATTGCAGGCACGTGCCGTTCGAAGGTGAGCAGGAATCAGTCGTACTGGAGCGTGGTAACCAAAAATTGCAGCAAGCGCCTCTAATGGAGTATGTCCTGATGACTCGCGAGCCGCTCACGCTAGCGGACGTGCGTGAGAATCCAGACTGGATTCCTTTAGCGGGTCTTGAATACGTACGCTCTTGGCTCGCGGTGCCAATGATGGCCGGCAACGAGCTTATTGGGATCCTCACACTTGACTGTGCCAGGACAGGGGCGTATGGGGAGCGTGAGGTGTGGTTGGCCTCGACGCTTGCCAGTCACGCCTCGCTGGCTTTTCAAAACGCCCGGCTCCATGAAGAAATACAGCGCCGGGTAAACGAACTGACCACGCTTTATGAAGCCAGCGCCACCATTACGGCCGACCTTGATGGAGACACGGTACTGCGGACCATCGTCCAGGAGATGGTACGGGCGCTGCAGCTCGAAAGCTGCTCCATTCTCGTCGGCGAACGAGTCAACCAGTTGCGCGTTGCCGTACACCATACGCATTCAGTCGATGCAGTTACCGACCGTGACGCGTCATTCGGTCTCCGCCCCGTTAGCGCCCTGGAATCACACCCTATTGTTGGACGGGTCTTTGAGCGAGGCGAGCTGGTGAATCTGTGTATTACCGGCGAACTGTCTGACCAGGAGCAGTCGCTCTTGCGCCAGACCGGCGTATCTGCCGTGCTGCTGCTTCCCCTATTGCGACGCGAACGCGTTCTCGGACTGCTCGCCCTGGGCAGAGTAGCTGCTTCCGAGTGTTTCAACGATCTTGATATCAGGCTTGCGCGCAATCTGGCAGGTCAGGCAGCGGTGGCCATTGAGCATGCGCATCTATACACACAGGCGCAGCGTCGTATAAACGAACTGTCTACTTTCCATCAGATAGTGCTACAGCTTAACACACCGCTGGAGCTTGAAGTCGTACTCCAGAACATCACAGAATCTGCGCTAAGGCTGATCGAGGCCAGTAATCTCCACATTTATCTTTGGGATTCCGTACGAGATGAGTTCACGTTCTGTTCGGCGTTATGGCGCGATGGCGGTCGTTCACCTGCTGTTAGCGCGCCACGCAAGGATGGGCTGACGGCGACTGTGGTGCATAGTGGTGAAGTCGTGGTCATAGATGACGCCAGCCGCCACCCTTTGTACCAGGGTAAGGAAGCCAGTGGCTGGGGAGTTCAGGCGATTGCCGGTTTTCCACTACGGCATAGTGGGCGGATTATTGGCGCCTTTACCGTCACATATCTAGAGTCACATATATTCACGTCGGATGAACTGCTGCTCATGAATTTGCTTGCCGATCAGGCCGCAGTAGCAGTGGAGAATGCAAGGTTGTTCACCAGTGCACAGCAGCGTCTGCGCAGCATGTCGGCGCTCGTTGATATGGCCAAGCAGGTTACGGGCAACCTAAAGATGGAACTCGTGATGCAGACGACGGTGCAGACGTTGCAAAAGTTGCTACGCGCCCGCGCCAGTACCATCGCCCTGTTGTCAGATGATGAACAGGAATTGATCGTGGAGGCGGCGGCCGGCATCAAACCGCAATATCATCGTGTGCGCATCAAAATGGGCGAAGGGGTTTCCGGCCGCGCGGTCAGCGATCGGCGCATGATCTACATCCGCGATACCTATCGTGAGCCCGATTTTCTCTTTTTTGACGACGTGCTGCGCTCATTATTGGTTGTGCCCCTGATTACTCGCAATGAGGTTATTGGTACATTGACGGTGGACAGCGACCGGCCCGAAGCGTTCAGCGAGTCAGATACACAGTTAATGACCATCGCCGCTGCTCAAGTTAGCGTGGCAATCGGCAACGCACGTCTTTTCGAAGCCCTCGAAGAGCGGGCGGCGGAACTGGCTGTGGCTTACGACGAACTTAAAGAAAATGACCGATTGAAGGATGAGCTTGTACAAAACGTATCACACGAACTACGTACGCCGCTCACATTTATCCGTGGCTATGTCGATCTGCTCATCGATGGGGAGATGGGTGAGCTTTCCACCTCGCAGCAGCGCGCTCTGCAGATAGTCTCGGCTAAGACAAACGAAGTGACGCGCTTGATCGAAGATATCATGGCCCTGCAGCGCATCGACGAGGCCAATCTAATGCGCCAGCAATTTCCTATGGTCGAGCTGCTGGAATCGGCCGTCGGCTGTCACAAATTAAGCGCGGGCAAGCAGGGGCTGGATCTCGTCTTTCAGGTTCCTGCAATGAAGGGCGTCGTTGATGCAGATCGCGGGCGGATAAATCAAGTACTTGACAACTTAATTGGCAACGCCATGAAATTCAGTCCGGACGGGGGAACAATTGAACTGCGCATGGTAGAACGCCACAACGACGTGCTCGTGGTCGTCTCGGACGAGGGGATTGGCCTGCCACAGGACAAGGTCGACCGGATCTTCGAGCGCTTCTATCAGATTGATGGCTCATCTCGCCGGCGGTTTGGCGGTGCAGGAATTGGTTTAGCGATCGTAAAGCGCATCATCGACGCGCATAAAGGCGACATCTGGGTCAAAAGCGAAGTTGACGAAGGTAGTTCTTTTTACTTCACAATCCCGAAACCATAACAAGCTAACGGGACTCCCACTCTTTTAACGCTTGCTTCAATATTTGTCTGACGTCGTCGTCTTCAATGTCATTGGGATGTTCGTACACCCTGTCGTCGACGACAATCTGTAGCAACCCGCCCGGCGGCTGCCGTAAGTGGATGCTGCGATGCGCGAGTCGTGCATTGGCTATGACGTGCTTCTGTAAGATTGAATCGATTTCCCCAACCAGATTTACACCCGGCTGTCCACTGGCAGGTTGTTCAGAGCCCGGCTTCGCGCTCACTTCCCTTCCGTCGTCGACATCGGACTTGAGTTTAGCCGCGTTAATAGCCATGCTGGCGGGAACGCCGCCGGCAGGAAGCCCTTCCGGTGGGACGCCGCTCTTCAACTCCCGCTCCAATTGATCCAGGAAAGCTGCCTGTTGCGCTGTAAGCTCATCCTCCGCCGGTTGCGTCGTTCCTGCTACGTTAATCTCCCCCGGACCAAGCGGCGGGGCAACGCCAGCTTCGACCAGAGCGTCGTAACCGCCCGCGAAAGTAACCAGTTCGCCGATTGCTGCCAACAGGCGGTGCCTCATCTGTTCATTTTCGGCGGAGGAAAGGTGTTTCAATCGCCGCCCACCGGCGTGAACTATCAGGGAACCCATCGGCGGCTCGCGGATGACGCGCATGACTTCGACTTCGTTCTGCATAATTACCCCCGATCAGAGAACCTGGCACTCCGGACAATAATGCGTGCTGCGTCCACCCAGTACGATGCGGCGGATGGGAGCCCCACAATGGTAACACGGCTCGTCCGTACGCCGAAAGACAGCTACGGCGTTTTGCATGTCGCCGCGCGTACCGTCCGGTTTCCGATAACGATCGATGCTGGCGCCCTCTCTGGCAATACCCATGCGCAGTACTTTCTGAATGGCAGCGTGCAGAGCGTTTATTTCACTCTTCGTCAACGAATCTGCCGCGCGTTTAGGATGTAACCCAGCATGAAACAGAGCCTCGTCGGCATATATGTTGCCGACTCCGGCGATAAAGCTCTGGTCAAGAAGCAGCGGTTTCAGGCGCATGGAACGTCGCTCTAACTGCGTTGCCAGCGCCTCCGGCGTGAAGTCCGGCGCCAGAGGCTCTGGACCCAACTTGCCCAGCACTTCCTCTTGATCGCGTACCAGGTAAAGGCGGCCGAATTTACGCGTGTCATTAAAACGCAATTCCTTGCCGCTCGCCAGGCCCAGAATCGTGTGCGTATGATCGCGTAGCGGCGCGTTGTACTCGACAACAGCAAGATGTCCCGTCATACGCAGATGAATAATCAACGTCTCATCGTCCGACAGCGAAAAGACCATATATTTCCCACGCCGGCCGATATCCTCGACGCGCAGGCCCACGATGCGCTCCCGGAACGTCTGTGGATCGGGCCGATCGATATGTCGGGGCCAGTAGATGCGCGCCTCGGAAAAGGTTTCACCTACCAGCGAATCGCGTAGAGCACGCACGGACGTTTCTACTTCTGGAAGTTCTGGCATAGCTATACAATACAGCTTCAGTGATTCAAGATCTGAAACTCACCGCTGTCATAGAACAATTCGTCGTCGATCCAGATCTGTCCGCCATTGCGCATGTCGCAGATCATATCCCAATGCACCGCCGAGCGATTTGTGCTCCCCGTTTCAGGGTATCCGGCGCCCACCGCCAGATGAATCGTGCCGCCAATTTTCTCGTCAAAGAGGATCGACTTCGTGAAGCGGTTAATTCCCTTATTGGTGCCTACCGCAAACTCGCCCAAAAAGCGAGAGCCTTCGTCAGTTTCCAGAACGTCGAGTAAAAATGCTTCATTCTTCTTTGCCGAGGCTTCCACGACCCGACCATTCTCAAAACACAGTTCGATTCCGTCTACTTCGCGACCGCTGTAGATTGCAGGATAACTGAAACGGACCCAGCCGTTCGCCGATTCCTCGACGGGACCGGTAAAAATCTCGCCGCTGGGCATATTTCGCCGGCCGTCAGAGTTAATAAAAGTGCGCCCGGCGATAGACAAAGTAAAATCGGCGTTCGGGCCCGAAACGCGCACCTTATCTTTGCCCACGAGCCAGTCGACAAGCTGCTGTTGCATTTTCGAGAGCTTCTGCCACTCCGCTACCGGATCTTCTTTATCCACGTAGCAGGCGCCGTAGACAAACGCTTCAAACTCACTCAGCGACATATCTGCTTCTTGCGCCTGGGCGTCCGTCGGATATAGCGTTCCTACCCACTCCATTTCTCCGGTCGCGCTCCTTTTCATGAGTAGTTCCAATAGCTCGCGACTCGCCGCCTGCCGCATCTTTTGTCGCTTAGAATCGACTCCACTCAACGCACGCGTATTAACCGCCGCGCTAATGCTGATCAGACTATCGTACTCCCTGTAGATCATCTTTACGGGCTCTGCAATTTGGCGAATCTGCTCTTCGTTGCCTTCTTTCAGCAGTATCTCGGCAAAGCTCTCTTCATGCCAGGTGATGAAAGGCATGCCGCCGGCTCGAACGATAGCGCGTAGCGTCTCATTTACCAGAGGCAAAGCCGCGGACGCGCCGTTGAGCTCAACCCGATCTCCGGGTTTGACGCCAATGCAATAATTCACGAGGAGGTGAGCCAGTTTTTCAACACGTGGGTCTGTCATGGTTTCTCCAATTCACTTGCCGCGCCATTATACCGTAATTGCATTACGCACGATAGAATTGGGGCATTGTCATTTCGCTTTATCGTAGGGATTGCCAATGGCTTTTCCTGAAGATCGCGTCCTGGTTGCCTATATGCCCCGTCCCAGCGACTTTGCGCTTGCACAACGCGAGGGCTGGTACCGCATTCCTCAGGCACACGCGCCCAAGGGACTCCATGCTGAGTATATCGCTTTTTACTTCGGACAGCGGTTTGGCGAAATGAAATGGGCCATCCACTTCTATGCCGAGCGCAAAGGGCACGAACTCACCACGCGCGCACTGCTCTTTCCAGACCAGGCAGATCATCCTCGTGCCGGTGATTTCTACTATAAAGTGCAGCTAGGCCCGTTGCAGAAATTAGAGCGGCCCATCGTCAGCCTCCGCTGGCGGCGTGTCACCTTCGTTCATACCACTTGGGACCGTTTTCAAGACGCTACGGAGCTGAACGACCTCTTCATAGATGGCGGCGAATACGTGGATCGCCTCTATGCCACACTGAAAGAACGTGGCTTACAACCTGAACGCAACTACGTCGTGCGCGAGCCCGGCGCGACGTACGAAGTGCCGCTGGCAGTACTATGCGGCGACGGCCACGTAGAGGTCACCGAAGAAGAACTTCCGCAAACTGACGCCGAGTTGCTGAACCTCGTCGACGAAATCACTCGTGCCGTGGTCACCAAAGGCGGCGAGCGCCAACTCTGACCAATCCCCAATCCCGCCCGAACGCAGTTCGGTCAATCTCCAATCTCCAGTTCTCCGCTCTCCACCACTGGATATCCCAGCATCAAATTCTCCATCACCAGCCTCGCGTTGGCGTTGTGTTCCAGCTGCCACAACGCCTCTCTGGTTTGTGACAACGCCCCAGCCACCTGTTGCCGCTTCCACCGCGTGGCGAGCATGCGCAGCGTATCGATCTGGTCGAAATTGACCAGCGCGCTGTCCTCTGCGCCCCCCCAGGCCACAAGCGCGGCATCGCGCCACCAGCTCAGCCAGGTTCTCAGCAAGTCGGGCAGCGCTTCGGGATCTTTTGACAAAATATCGGCCAGTTCAAAGCGCTGCACGCGCTGTGCAGGCAGAGCCTTTGACAATGCTACCAGATGCTCACCCCGCTCCTCTAATATTGCAGGTTCCTTCATGGCGCCTACGGCCCAACCTATACGCCCATCGGCGAGATGCGCCAGTCGTTCGGCCGTCTGCGCGGGCGCCTGCCAGCGTTCTTGTAGCGCTCCGGCAATGTCGCGAGCCGGTAGCGGGCGGAGGGCCAGTACCCTACAGCGAGAAGTAATGGTTGGGAGTAAAGCGTCGGCCTCTGACGCCGTTAACAGAATGACGACGTTTTTCGGCGGCTCCTCCAGCGTCTTCAAAAAGGCATTGGCAGCACCC
>JAICPS010000641.1 GCA_025929715.1 Anaerolineae bacterium
CGTTAATGGCCTTGGAACTCGGCAGCAAAGATTTCTTCAAAGGCCTCGAGCGGGCGGCGGCGGCCGTAGCGGCCCTCCACCAGGCGCGCGTTTTGGACGTGCGCGCGCGCCCGCTCTCAGCCTGGATCACCAGACTGAGAGAGATGCGAGAATGGCTGCCAGCCGTTCTCCCTTCCTGCCGGCCTGCGCTGGAACCCCTGGTAGACACCCTCCTCGCCCAAGCTGCTCAACTGGGCCCTCAACCGGCCGCGATATTCCACGGCGACCTTCATCTGCAAAACTTCTTCCTCGATGACCAGGCGGTAGCCCTGATTGACCTCGACAACGTGCGCTGTGGTTCTCCATGGCAAGATGTAGGCAGCTTTATCGCCAGCTTACTCGCGCGCGGTCTGCATTTGGGTGCATCCAGACCTCTAATAGACGAGATGGTGGTTGCCTTTGTTGACTCCTACCGCCAACATGTACCCTGGTACGTCACGCCTCAGGAATTGAACTGGTTTGTAGCCGCCGCCCTGATTAACGAGCGCGTCTATCGTTGTGTCACCCGCCTCAAACATGATCGCCTCGACCTGGTCCACGATCTGGTCGCGCAAGCTGCGCAGATCAGCACGCAAACAGTAACTGAAATAGGCTGATGAAAGAATTTGAACTATTCACCGACACCACCGCGATGCGGTTTACTTTCCAGGAGCGGCTACCCGGTTTCGCCCAGGGCACGCTGGTCATAACGGCCTGCCGCGTGCTCCGTACCCGCTATAAAACGTACGCCGACGAGCGGAAACGGCACCGCTCGTTTCTCAACGTACATTATGAGCTGGAGATCGCCACAGCAGATGGACGTGCGCTCGGCGCTCAGCAGTTTTATGCCAGAGCCTACCTCAACGGGCGCAGCCAACTCAAATACAGCCAGATCGACGCGTCTTGTCTGCGCCAGCCTCAGTTCGGCGAAGCGCTCGCCCATTGGCCCGACCTCGGCCTCATCGTCTGGGCCTTCCCCAACGATCCGCAACTGGTCCACTTACCGGCGGTCGTGG
Source organism: Anaerolineae bacterium (assembly GCA_025929715.1). Lineage (GTDB taxonomy): Bacteria > Chloroflexota > Anaerolineae > Promineifilales > Promineifilaceae > JAAYYY01. The sequence continues at coordinate 1,035 of JAICPS010000641.1, forward strand.
ACGGCGAGCGGATCAGAGCGCATCTGCCCTATGCTTACCTGCCGGCCGGCTTCAACCGCCCGGAACAGATTGACAGCGTTGCTGTGGAAGTAATTCGTTACAAGCCGGAGGTCCGCTGCACCATCCGCTACCACCTGCACAGCAACTCGCCTGCGTCCGTTCAGACAATGACCCTCTATGGCAAGACCTACGCCACCGAAAAGGGCAGACAAGTCTATAACCATATCGAAGCCCTGTGGCGGGAGTCGCGTGCCCAGCCGGCTCATTTCCTCGTGGCCCAACCTTACGGCTACGACGAGTCGCTACACATGGTCTGGCAGGAGGCGCTTCCCGGTGTTGCGCTCAGCAGCGTCCTTTCTGCGACCAACTGTGATCATTTCCTTTCGTTAGCTGCCAGGGGGCTTGCCTGCCTCCATGAATCCGCCCTGGAGCCTTCTCGCCAGATCACGACCGGCGCGCTTTCAGCTGAAGTTTACGAAACCACGTCCGAGCTAATGGCGGCGTTACCCGATCTCGCTGGGCGCCTCCAGCGGCTGCTGGTCCAACTAGAGGAAGATGACTCCCGTTTCCCGCCTTATCGAACGACGCTCCTTCACCGTGACTTTCACCTCAAGCAATTGCTCGTCCACGAAAACAGCGCCCGCGGCCTCGCCATCTTCGATTTCGACGACCTCGCCGGCGGCGATCCGCTGCAGGACGTTGCCTTCTTTCTTGTCGATTGTCACTTTCGAGACCTTGATCCACTCCTGGTAGCGCAGATGTCTGCCGCCTTCTGCCGGGCATACGAATTACCCGCGCGTAGTATATTGCCACTCAGACGGCTCAACTGGCACATGCGGCTTCAATTTCTGGCAAAGGCGCATTGGTATTACAAAAAGAAGCAACTGTCGCCGAAGCTGAAGGCGCACATACTGCGCATCCTCGACCTGGCCGAGCAGGAAACACTTTTTCCTTTGGAGAAAATCTAATGAAGAAGATCATGTTTTATTGCCAGCACATTTTAGGCATGGGGCATCTAATCCGCAGTAAGGCTCTGGTAGAGGGCCTCGCCGATTTCGAGGTCTGCTTTATTAACGGAGGCGAAATGGTGCCCGGATTCGAACTGCCGGGCACCGTCTCCGTCGTAAATTTGCCGCCGATCACATCTGACGCCGATTTCAAGAAGATCCATGGTGTAAACGGCAAAGATCTGGGCAAAATTCAGGCCGAGCGCGCCCGGCAGTTGCTGGCCGAGTTCGAGCGCTTCCGGCCGGACGCCGTGATAATCGAGCTTTTCCCGTTCGGGCGTAAAAAGTTTGCCTTTGAGCTGCTCCCCCTGTTGGCCCGCATCCGCGTCGCCGGCCGCCAGACCAAAGTCATCTGCAGCCTGCGCGATATCCTGGTGACGCGGTCCGACCAGGACAAGTACGAAGAGCGCGTTGTGCGCGTCATGCGGCGCTACTTCGACGCGCTTCTCGTGCACGCCGATCCTCAATTCCAGCGGCTGGAGGAAACCTTTACCCGCATCGACGACCTCGACGTTCCCATTATCTACACCGGCTACGTGACCCA
>JAICPS010000664.1 GCA_025929715.1 Anaerolineae bacterium
GCCAGCCGACGTTTCAGCCCCTCCCCCCGGCTAACTTTGCAGCGTGCGGCGATTGTTGTAGGCTGCGCATCGCCCAGAGGCCGATCAGCGGCCCGGGGGCGAGAAAGACAAACGCCCATTGCCACCCCAACATATCGACCAGGACGGGCACGAGTCGGATGCTCGCCAACGTCAACAGAAAGCCCATGCTGGTTTGCAATGTGAGCGCCGTGCCCATGTACTGCTGCACAGACAGCTCGCTGATTGCCGCGCTGTACTGGGCGGAATCGGCGACGATGGCAAAACCCCACAGCAGCGCGACCAGCGTGACCAGCGTGGGGTTGAATCCGATCAGAAACCCAATCAGCAGCGCGCAGCCGCCGCTGATCAAAAGGCTGGCGATGGTCGTGCGGCTGCGACCCCAGCGGTCGGCCAGCAGACCCGCCGCCAGGCTGCCGGGCCCACCCATTGCAATGACGGCGAAAGCGACCAGCGCCCCTGCCAGTTCCGGGCGGCTGCCCAAGAATGAGCTATCCTCGGCGGCATGATACACCGACGAGAGGAACAGCGGTATCCAGGTCCACATGGCGTAAAGCTCCCACATGTGCCCCAGGTAACCCAGGTTGGCCAGCCGCACCCCCCGGTCGCGCAACGCCTCCCCCACGTATCGCCAGCGAAACGGAGCAGGCGCCGCGTGAAACGGTCCCGGCGCCCCGCCGCGCCACACAATCAGTCCCCCTAAGACCGCCAGCAGCGAGGCAACATAAAGCACAGGCCGCCACTCGCCAACACCGCCAAAAGCACGCAGCAGGTGAGGTGACGCGCTGCCCACCGTCAGCGCGCCGACGAGTAGGCCGAGGCCCAGGCCGCGATCTTCCTTCATCCACGTCGCCATGATTTTCATGCCCACCGGATAAACGCCCGCAAGTGCAAAACCGGTCAAAAATCGTAGAGGGATTGCCAGCTCCAGTCCGTTCGCCAGAACGGCAATGGCACCATTGGCCCCGGCGGCGACAAACGCCCCCAGGGCAAATATATGCCGCGCCGGCCAGACGTCGGCCAGGTTAAACAGGGCGCCGAGAAACGCGCCGCTAACAAAACCTATCTGCACCGCGAGCGTCAGCCACGAGGCGCCGCCTGCGTCTAAATCCCACGCCTCCGCCAGCGTAGGCGTCACCGCCGTGGCAGAAAACCACAGGCTCATTGCCAATAGCTCGGCGAGCGCCAACAATAATACTGTCTGCCACTTCTTGTTCACGAATCTCCCTAAGGTAACCGGCACTTCAGAAAGTGCCGGTCACCTCTGGCCGCATCGCCTCCGCGTTCCACCTAATTGCCCGGCACCAGGCCGGCCGTCTGTGCGCGAGAATACGAACTCTCGCTCACAAAGCCTAGATAGATCATCTGATCCGGCGCCGGCAAGGACACAAACCGGCGCCGCTCTCCGCGATCTGCTATAGCGTCGTTGATCGCATCCAGCACTGACACCGCAAAATAGTCGCTGTTGGCTGGCGCGCGGCTCACGTAGCGCCGCCCGCCGTTCTCAAAACCGACGTAATGAACATCATTCTGCACCCTCTCGGCAATGCGCGAGGGCTGCAACGCGCCCTGGCTGTACGTGCTCAGCATTTGGATATGCGCCGCGTAGGACTCTCCAAGCGGATTCGTTTCAAAAATGCTCTCGCCGTCGAAGGCGTAGACTGCTAGCGCCAGCCAGGCGCTGCCGGCATCGCGCTCAAAGGCCGCCCGCACACGTTCCTGCAGCGACGGATCTGCTTCGGCCACCCAGCCGCTGGCCGCAAGACGGCTCCAATACGCCTCAACCGTCGTACTGCGCAAAGCGGCGACGAAACCCTCGCCTACTACATCCTGCGGGCGCGGTAGCGCGGCGTCAGAAATTTGCACGACCTCTATCCCGATGCTGTGAAGTACAAAGCGCATCTGGCGCGGCGTGTGGCCAAGATCGCTGAACCCCACACGTACTTCACGATCAGGATAGCGGCCGCGTAAGAGCTCTACCTGCCGCACCAGCCGGCGAGTGGCGTCTGCAACGTTCTCTTCCTGCTGGAAAAATGGCCCCGCCCAATAATAGTTCTTCACTTCAATGACCGGCCCATCCTCCAACACAATATCGGCCGAATGCCGGCCCTCGACGACGTCCTCCACGCGCGCCACATTGGCGCCTTGTTGCCCCATTCTGCGAGCAATGCCCATCTGCGCTGCTGCGCCACGCGCTGCCCACAGTGAATTTACCGCTACCTGCTGCAAGAGAAGCCGCACGCCGGGCACACGGGCGAGGTCAGCGTAACTGTGCATAAGATCCGCCGCTACATCGACGGGAGAAGACGTGGACGCGCCTCCCGATACCACTGCCGGCGCTTCGCCGCCGGCGGCGCCGCCGGGCGGCGGCGGGCACC
>JAICPS010000552.1 GCA_025929715.1 Anaerolineae bacterium
CCGGTCCCCGCTGAATTACTGGACATTCCTTTCGCACCTGCCACCTTCGGCGCTCCTTTACCCGACGTAGGCGGGTCACTCAGCCACTCGTTTGTTGCTGCAGCGAACGTCGAACCCGGCAACTTCGAGGGCTGTAATCCCTTCCCCGCCGGTATATTTGACGGCAAGGCAGCCGTTATCAGCCGTGGTACGTGTGAGTTCGGCGTCAAAGTTCTCAACGCCGAACAGGCCGGCGCCGAATTCGTGATCGTTCACAACCACGCCGCGGGCGGCGAAGAGCTCGTCACCATGGGCCCTGGTGTAGTCGGCGACATGGTGACCATTCCCTCCATCTTCGTCGGCTATACCGACGGTCTCAACCTGGTGGACTGGCACGACACCCACGGCGACGCAGCCATGTTTGAACTGCTTGTTACCGGCCTGCAAATTGGTAACACGCCCGACGTCGTCGCCAACTTCAGCAGCCGTGGACCAAATCCGGGCGCGGTGCTCAAGCCTGACATCGCGGCCCCTGGTGTGAACATTCTGGCCCAGGGCTACACCCCCGGTGCAAGCGGCGAGGCTCGCCATCTTGGATATGGGCAGTCATCGGGCACGTCGATGGCTTCTCCCCACGTTGCCGGCGCGGCAATCCTGGTACAGCAGGCTCATCCCGACTGGACGCCTGCCGAGATCAAGTCGGCGCTCATGTCCACGTCGAAATACTTGGACATCTACAATGATGATGGCTCCCCCGCACAGCCGCTGGATATCGGCGCCGGTCGCCTGGATCTGACCAACGTCACCGATCCCGGCGTGATCCTCAACCCGCCGAGCCTGAGCTTCGGCGAAGTCCCGACCGGCACGCAGCAGGTGATTGAAGTGGCGGTAACCAGCGTCGGCAATAGCAGCGAGACGTATGATCTGAGCACGCTGTATACCGGCGGCGGCTTCACCACGACGACCACACTGCCCGGCTTCACGGTCAGCCCCGCGTCGATCACGTTGGATCCGGGTGAAACCGAGATGATCAGCGTCACTTTCGACTCTGCAGCCGGCATGGGCATCGGCGACAACCAGGGCTACATCTTGCTCGACGGCCCCACGCACGATGCACATATGCCCGCCTGGGCGCGCACACTGCCGCCGGCTGCGGCCGACGTGCTGATCATCGATAACGACGCGAGCTCGTCGCTGGCCTTCCCCGACTACTCAAATTACTACACAGATGCCCTGGACGAGTTGGGTCTCAGCTATGACGTATGGGACGCAGACGCGAACTTTGGCAGCCCGACGACAATTCCCAGCGCGGCGGAGTTGTCCGCGTACGAGGTCGTGATTCACTACACCGGCGACAACTTCTTCCCCGATGGCACCTTCACGGTACAAACGGCGCTGACCGCCCTAGACATGGACATCCTGACAGAGTACGCGAACAGCGGTGGGATCATCATTGCCATGGGTCAGGATTTGGCCTCAGTCTTGAACTCCACCAGCCCCACGACAGCTTCGTTCTACTACGGCTCGGTTCTGGGTGGCCAGTATCTGCAAGATAGCGTCACTAATTTCGAGTTGCCGGAATTGCCGATCACGCCGCTTTCCAGCGCGCCGCCGGCATTCGACGACGTGTCGCTCGACCTGAGCGGTCCCGAATCCGAGACGGTGACCTTGACGGGGGCTAACGAGAACCCGCCGGTCTCGACGACGATGGTCGGTGAAGCCGAGTCCAGTTACAGTTCGGCGAACAACGAACTTTCCTTCTCTTTGACTGTCATGGTCTCTAGTCCGATGACGCTGACGGCTGCTCACATCCATACCGGAACGGTTGGAGTCAATGGCCCTGTGTTGCACCCCATCTTCACCTCGCCAGTGTACGTGACCGATACATTCTCAGTGGATGGCTCTGTGGTTCTGTCCGAGGCGTCAGAGACTGCATTGTTTGCGGGCGGCCTGTACTACAACGTGCACACGACGGACAACCCTGGAGGTGAGATACGGGCGCAGGTCGAGGCCGCCTTGAGTGGCGACGGCGCTGCTAACCAGTGGTATATCGACGAGATAAGCGCCGACCCCGGATCGGATCCCGATCCAGTTCCGGGCGATCCCTTCCCTTACGCCCCGTTGCTGCAGTATCCAGGACCCTACAACATTGAAGACGGAGTCGTGGCTATGGCGCATCGCGACCAACCCAGCCTGGAGATGCCTGGCATCAGCTACCTGGGCCGCTCGATCTACACGACCTTCGGTCTCGAGGGTGTCAACAATGGCGTGGGTGGCACCAGCCGCGCTGAATTCCTCGGCAAGCTGTTGGACTGGGCGATGGATGAGCCGGAAGCGACGATCACCGACATCACGTCTACCTACGACGAGACGGGCCAGCAGGCAGTATTCGAGGTTTCGGTCAGCTCGAACATTTCACCTACCACCGGTTTTACCTATCGTTGGGACTTTGGCGACGGCAGCGGCTACTTTGGCCCGTACACGTCCAATATAGCCGGACACGACTATGAGTTCTGCGGCAACTACACGGTTCGCGTAGAAGCCAAAGACTCCTGGGGCAACGTCACGATCGGTACGCTGGAAACCCACGTCTCGCAGACGTGCAGCTACAGGATCTTGATGCCGATAATCTTCAACGACTTCGCCGCCGAACCATAGTAGGCTCGGGAAGTTTCTGATGTCAACGTCGCGCCGGTTGGGGCGCGCTAATTAGAAGAGCGGTGGATTTCATCTGAAATCCACCGCTTTTTTGTCTTGAACTGTGATTTTTTGATGGGCTATGATTTCGTGCGTAACAGTCGTTGCACTTTTGGCAGCCAATCGGCGAGCTCGCCGCTGAGCAGGCCGGCATCTCCCAATTCCTCGCGCGCCAGCTCGCCCGCCGCGCCGTGCAAATAGGCGCCCAGAATGGCGGCCTCGTAGCCGCCAAGACCCTGTCCCAGCAGCGCCACAATCACGCCCGAAAGTACGTCGCCGCTGCCGGCGCTGCTCAATAGCGGGTTGGCGAAGGGCAAGATGGTGCAGCGCCCGTCGTGAGCGGCAACCACAGTGAAAGCGCCCTTGAGCAGAACGACGTGCTGCCATTGGGCGGCGCGGTCACGGGCCAGCTGCACGCGATCCTGTCCCTGAAGTACGCTCAATTCCACGCCAACCAGGCGCGCCATCTCGCCCGGATGCGGCGTGAGCACCGAACCGGGCGGCA
>JAICPS010000433.1 GCA_025929715.1 Anaerolineae bacterium
CTAACAATTTGCCCCGTCGTCTTTGCCAATCTCCTGCTGCTGGGCTGATCACGGGGTCGCGGGGGAACATGCTGCTGCCTTCGACCACCGTCGCGGGAGCCAGGCCGTTAACGCACACGAAAGGCGCCAGCTCAATCGCCAGCTCGCGCACCAGATGGTTGGCCGCCGCTTTACCCGTATCGTAGGCCAGGGAGCCCTTTTTCGCAACGGCGGCGTTGACGCTGGTGGTCGGCACGGACGTAGCGCGCGGCGCGCTCAATCAGCTCCAGGGACAGCTCGTAACAAGCCTTGTCGTCGTCGGCCCAGTTGATCAGACCGTGCTGGCCCATGACCAGACCTTTTATTTCCGGGTTCTGGCGCGCTGCTTCCTCCATCACCAGTCCCCGGTCAAAAGCGGGTCGCTGCCAAGCTACCCAGCCTACATCGTCGCCGTAGACTTCCTCTGTCAGTCGTTCCCGGTCCTTGCTGGCGGCGATGGCGATCACGGCGTTAGGATGGGTGTGGTCCACGTGCGCTTGGAGCGATAGACGAGGCGCTCTACGGGATCGAGTTCATCGGCGACCGCGTCGTCCCAGGCATAGGTAATGTGTTTGAACAGTTCTGGCATGTTTAAATCTTTGTTAATTGGAATTCTTTAATAGATCCAACCTGCATCCTCCCCGCCGCCTTCAACACCCCCAACGCATCCGCGGTCACAAACGGGTTCATGCGCGTCTTGCTCGTGCCGCCCCAATCCACCAGCACGCGCCCTGCGCCGCCCTTCCAGCTCTTGCGGTAATACTTCTTCGTTGCCGGGAAGCCGCCATCTGGCAGCCGCATCTCCTCCAGCAGGTCCAGCGCCTCCTCGCAGCGCGGATCGTCGATGAACCCTGCCTCCGCCATCACCTTCAGGCCAAAGAGCACGTCATAGTGCCAGTAACACGGGTAATGCAGCTCCACGAAATCCCGTTCTATCACCGCCCCGTCCGACTGCCGCCGGAACAATCGTCGCTTCAGAAAAATCTCCGCCGCCCGTTCCGCCGCCTCCCGCGACTCCCGGTTGCCCGTCATCTGTGCGTGCAAGGCCAGCGCCCGCAGTGGAATCAGGCTTTCCATGAACGACGAATGCTTCGCCTCCTTGCGCCGGTCGCAATTCCAGCCCCCGTCAGGCCACTGCCACTTCACCAGCCACGCCGCCAGCTCGTCGCAACGCTCGTCCGCCAGCCCCAGCCGCAGCTGCGAAAACAGCGCGTTCCCCTCCTGAGAAGCGCAACGCCGCGCCCGCGCCTCGATAAACGGGACGCTATCCAGGTGCTTCGGGTGCAACAGCCATTCCAGCTGCCGCTCCCGCAAGGGAATCAAAGCCTCATCGCCCGGCGGGTAATAGTTGTCTGCCAGGTCCGCCAACACCCAATGCGCTCCCACCCACTTGCGGTACGGGTGGTATGGCAGATTCCCCTCCTCATCCACCTCCGACAACAGCGTCCGGGCCCCCGGCGACTGCCGAATCTCCTCCTGCAGCGCGCGCATCTCCGCCGACTCTGCGTCCTCCCCCAACACATTCAAGCGCAGCTTATAGCGCAGCGCTGGCTCATCAGACTGCAACAACGTCGCGACGGTCGCATTGTACCCCATCGTTCACCCCACTCCAGATCTGCTGCCTTTTTGAAAGCTGTCAGGTCTGCTTACACGTGCATTACCAGACAATACCACAAACAGGGCTATAATCGCCGCCAGCGGCTGGCTGATTAAGCAATAGCGGAGGTTTTCAAGCGCATGAATCTGACCGAACTCGCCTACTTCACCGCCAACGTCCCGGAAATGACTGCCTTCTACCGGCATTTGCTGGGCCTGGAGCCAGTCGCCCAGTCCGAAAATATGGCCGTCTTCATCCTCGGTCCTATAAAGATCCTGATCCACCACACCTACACGCCCGCTGAAGATGACCTGCCGCCCGACAACCACGTCGCGTTCGCCGTGCACGACGTAGACACTGCCTGTCGCGAACTCGTCCAAAGAGGCCTGGCGCTCGAATCGCCGCCACAAGATCACGACTGGGGCCGCTCTGCATATCTGCGAGACCCCGACGGCAATCAGGTCGAGCTGACGCAGGCTGAGTAAGCATGCGCCCAACACGCCTGCGTACCTGCCGCCGTCGTGGCAGAAGCGCGCAGGCGTAAAGAAAAACGCAAGCGCCGGTACGTTTCGAAGCGGCGTGACTAACCTTCCCATCAAAGTTGCAAAAACTTCTCATACGCCTCATCCCAGAGACCACGCTCGCCGGGCTCGTATGTCGTCACATCGAATGACCTGCGCACGAGTTGGCGGGCTTCGTCCAGGGAGGCAAGTTGGCCGATGCCCACAGCCTGCACGGCGCTGAAGGGGCGGGCGAGCAGGAGGCCCAACTTTTCGACGACCCAACGATACATCAGCGCCAGGCTAACCGGCGCCACACTCGCTTTCTTTAGCATCGGAGGCATACGCGCGCACCGGTTCGTACTGCCCGTCTTCGGTGACATCCCACAAGACGTGGCTGGCCATGACGGAGCAAACGCCAACGACGCGCTGGATCTCGGCGCAGTCGTCGATCTTGTCCCAGATGTCGCGCGCCGCGCCCAGCTCGCGGAAGACGCCATAGCGCGTGCCGGAATTACCGACGGCCCAGGAGGGCAATTCGATGACCTGTTTCTTGAGCGCATCCAGCACAGACGGAACGTCAACGCTATCGTCGTACAGCACGTTGCTCAACGTTTCGTACTGTTATTCCCAGTTTTCCGTGAATCTCCTCTATCCACCACGTCCGCCTGCGCCTGCCACCACTGTCGTAAATCACGCATAGCCTGCGAATTGAGGCGGTGGCGCATATCGTACTCGTGATATTCCAGCTCGGCCCCTGCCAGGTGCAGCGTGTGGGCACAGGAAATCGACCGGTCGTAAGGGATGCGCTCGTCCTGCTTACCCACGGCCATGAAGACAGGCATACCGGCCAGGGGCGCCACGGTCGCGACGTCATCACACTCAATTGGCAAAAATCCTACCAGTCCCGCGACGCCCTGTACTAGCTCCGGATGCTGCATGGCGACGGCGTAGGCCATGGCGGCGCCCTGGCTGAAGCCCATGAGGTAGAGATTCTCTAGATCGGCGTTGTAAAGTTCAGGAAGCCTGTGGATAAAGTCGACCACCTCAGCTACCGGCTCGTCAAACTCGGCCAGCGTGGGCCATTCCTCTTCTTCGCGGATACGCCAGGAGTAACCGCCCCGGGGATCTTCCTTAATGGCGCGAGGCGCTACCAGCAGCCAATCATCGGGCACGGCGCGGGCAAACACCCACATTACTTCTTCGTTGCCGCTGCGCCCGTGCAACATGAGCACTGTGGGATGCGGGCCATCGCCCGGCGGCTGCAAAACGCGATGGACGAATCCGGCCCGCTGGAGGGCTTTTCCGCTTTCGATCAGGCGTGGTTCATTCTGTGCCATAATGCGCTTCGTGATTTTCTCTCTACGTGGTTTCGCGCCATAAAAAAGGTGAGGTGGCCGGAACGACGGGCGCCGTCCAACCACCTCTGGGGGGGAGCCATCGATACTATAACATTGTCATCAGTGGCCGTCAATCTTTATCCAATCGAGTCCTATTTCAATTCCCACCCATTTCGCTTATACTTTTCACTGGTTCTTGGGCGTGCATCATTCACAATTGTCTTCCGGGTTAATTGGGAGGCGGGTCGTAGCTAACCAACGTGGGAGCACCTCCTGAGGAGCATAACTCGTCGAACGCTGCATCACCATTCTAAGGAGGGATTGGGCATGTTATCTCACATCGCAAAGAAGTCGTTCTTCGTCGTTCTCTTTTTGTCGCTCTTTTTGGCGGTCGCCTTTGGCCTTGCGCTCGCGCAGGAGTCGCCGGAACCGCCGCAAACGCCGCACCAGCGTTGGGCGGAGGCGGTGTTGACGAATCTGGATCGCTACCAGCATACGCCTGCCTTCTTGCCTGGCGCGAAAACTGAGGTTCCACACAGCACAGTACCTCATGAACCGGCCTATTTAGATATTGATCACCGGGCCACGTATCAGGCGTATAGCGGTGGTGACTGGGATATTTTCTACGTTACTGATCGCGATGCCACACCTGCAATATTGGCGCCTACATCGAACACTGAAATGCACCCTCGTCTAAATCGAGGCGCGACCCGCATCGTCTTCGCCTCTGATCGCGATGGTGACTACGAGCTATTCGTCATAAATCCAGATGGATCGGGGCTCGCACAGATAACGAGCAATGAGACAGATGACGTCAATCCCTTTTGGTC
>JAICPS010000074.1 GCA_025929715.1 Anaerolineae bacterium
CATGCCGCCGCTGATCTGGTGCGGATAGTTTTTGGCAACGCGCTGCGCGTCGGAAATGCGCACCATGTCCAACAAGGATAGCGCGCGCTCGTCAGCCTCGTCAGCGCCCATCGCCAGGTGCTGCCGCAAACCTTCGGCCAACTGCTCACCCACGCGCAATGATGGATTGAGGGCGGAAAGGGGATCTTGAGGAACCAGGGCTATTTCCTTACCCCAGATACGACGCATTTCCTTCCTACTCATCGCCAGCAGTTCACGGCGCTCGACCGCGTGCCCGGTAAATTTGATGCTGCCCTGCATCACGCGGCCGGCGCTATCCAGATAGCGCATGACGGTGAGGGCTATCGTCGACTTACCCGAGCCGCTCTCCCCCACCAGCCCATAGGTCACGCCGGCCGGGATGGCAAGGCTGAAATCACGAACAGCCTCAAGCCAGCGGCGGCGAACGCCGTAGGCGATGGTTAGGTTTTGGATCTCGAGTACGTTATGCATAGCTACATAGAGATTTGGAGATTAGAGATTGGAGATTGACCGAACTTCGTTCGAGCGCGATTAATCTCCAATCTCCAAGCTCTAATCTCGCTCCTGCAGCACCCGCTTCAACCCATCAGCCATCAAATTCACGCCGATGACGAGGAGGGCAATGGCGGCTGCGGGAAAGTAGAGGGCCCAGGGAGTCTGGGTTACATTGGCACGCGCTTCGCTGACCATGAGACCCCAGTCGGGCTCCGGCGGCTGCACGCCGACGCCGAGAAAGCCGAGAGAGGCGACAAGGAAAATTGCGTAGGAAAAGCGGAGGGCAGCTTCGACGGCAAGGGCGGGCAACACGCTGGGCAAAATTTCGCGTACCAGGATAGCGGGAATGGGTTCGCCCTGCGTGCGAGCGGCATCCACGAAACCCTTGTTTTTGACTCCAAGTACGACGCTGCGCACGACGCGGGCTACGATGGGCGTGTAAACGACGACGATGACGAAGAGGATGCCCTGGCGCGACTGGCCAATCGTGCCCAGCAGCAGCAAGGCGAGCAGCAGCGCAGGCATGGCCAGCAAGCTATCGAACAGGCGCATAATGCCCTCGTCGAGCCAGCCGCCCAGGTAACCGCTGAAGAGCCCCACGGTCGTTCCGCTGAGCACGGCGAGCAGCGTGCCCAGACCGGCAAGCGCGAAAATGTCGCGCGTGCCCAGCAGCACACGGCTGAAGACATCACGACCCAGGCGGTCGGCGCCGAACCAATGCTCGGACGATGGCGGCTGGCGCGCGGCAGTGAAGATTTGCTCGTTTTCGCCGTAGGGCGCGATCCAGGGCCCGACGACGGCGAGAATCAGGAATAGTAAGACCAGCGAGGCGCCCACCGCCGATGCCCCGTGGCTGTAGAGACCACGGAACGCCAGCCAGACGCCGTGCAGCCGTCCCCATGTTGCGGGAAGCGCGACAGATGAGACAGAGAAGAGCATGATGCCGCGGGGAGTCACGGGCACGCCCGTGACTCCCCCAGAATTGCTTTCTTTACTGTGCTGCCAGGTGGATGTTACGGAAGTCGGTGCGTCCGGCGAAGGCTTTCAGCTCAAAGCCCTCGAACTGGTCGCGAATTGCAGAGAACTGGGCGAAGTAGTAAGGAATGATGATCGGTCCGCGCTCGGCCAGGAGCACCTGGATGTCGCGGTATGCCGCCACCCTTTCTGCTTCGTCCTGCGTTGTACCGGCGGTTTCGATGAGTGCGTCCAGCTCCTCGTCGCAGAAATGGGCCTCATTCCATACCGCGTCACAGGCCAGCATGGTATCCAGATAGAACTGAGGATAAGGCCGGTGACCCCAACCGGTAATGCCCAGGTCAACCTCTAGCCAGCCATTTTCGCCATAGTAAACGCTTTCAGGCTCGACGCTGATCTCCACATTGATGCCTGCTTCGGCCCATTGGGATTGGAGGATCGTGGCTACGTCGGGGCGACCGCCCGTGTCTGGGACGTGTAGTTCCAGGTTAAGACCATCGCCATAACCTGCTTCCTCCAGTAAGCGTTGCGCTTCCTCTACGTCGCGCGTGGGGGGCAGCACGTCCGCTGCGTAGTACGCCTCGTTAAGCGGTCCGATGGGGCTATCGTTCCCCAGAGCGCCGTATCCTTGCTGCACCAGTTGGAAGATCGCTTCGCGATCGGTCGCCAGCTTCATCGCCTCGATCACGCGCGGGTCATTTCCCGGCTCGCGGTCTGCGCGCAGGCGCACGAGGTCAAAACCGTTCGTAGGAATGTCAATCGTTGTGACACCGGGTTCGTCCTGCAGGCTCTGGAAAAGCGATGTGGACATACGCATAACAAGGTCAATCTGCCCACCACGCAAGGCGTCCACCGAAGCAGTTTCGTCGTTGAAGAAGATTATCTCCAGGTTGGCAAGCTGCGGCTGACCCTGGACGAAGTAACTCTCATTGGCCTCCATGATGATGCGGTCTTCCGGCCTGTAATCGGCGACGATAAAGGGGCCCGTGCCGTTGAACTGCGTGGGATCCTCGGTGCCTTCCTGCAGGATGAGGGCGTGATTGTCGCTCAGGTCGTAGAGGAAAAAGGGATTGGGTTCGGCCAGGGTAAAGATCACTTCTAGCTCGCCACTGGCTTCCACGCCGGTGATATTGCTATAAAGATCTTCTGTCGGCAAGCCGCTGCCTTCCTCGCGCAGGCGGTTGAAGGTCCAGACCACGTCGGCCGCCGAGAATGGATCGCCGTTATGCCAGGCGACCCCTTCGGCCAGGGAGAATGTGTAGGTCAGTCCATTGTCGCTAACCTGCCATTCGGTGGCTAGGCGCGGCGCCGGCTGCGACTGGGGATCGATATCCACCAGGTAATCGTAGACGTGATTGGCGACAAGCACTTCGCTATCGCTGGAAATCAGGGCGGGGTCCGTCTGCACGATCGGTTGCATTGCCACGCGGAAGACGCCATCGCCCGCAGTATCCTGCGGTGGCTCTTCTTCTGCCTGAGGTTCTTCCTCCGCATCCGGCACAGCGGTGGGGTCGGCGTCACCGTCTGTCTCACCGCCATCCGTTTCGGCGGCCTCTTCCGTCGCCGTGGCTTCGGACACGGGTTCATCAGTTGGATCGGGTTCGGGGGTTGCCGGGTCCTGGACCGGCGTTGGCTCGGCGGCTCCCCCACCACAGGCCATCTGCACAAAAAGCAACACGAGCAAGAGGGCGATGAATGCCGGTAAGCGCTTGTTAAATAACCTGAAATTTGATCCGGGTAAAGGCATTATTCTTCTCCTACTGATAGGGAACTGCTCGACATCTCGGAAAACTGTATTGCTGACCAAAGATTATAGGTAAAACGACCTATGACGCCAGAAAATCGCGCAGCACCTGGCCCACACGCTCCGGTTTTTCCATCGGCGCGAGATGGCCGCTATCGGCGATTTCGACGAATTGAGCCGATGGCTGCAATGCGCGCCAACGATCCCAGGACTCTGGCTGCAAGGTTTCGCTGTGTGCGCCGCGGATAGCCAGCGTGGGGTGTGTTATGTGCGGCACTATCTCCCAAATTCCTATTGGCGGATGGGCATAAATCTGGGCTTCCCATTCGCGAGGGAAACGCAGCCCAACACCGCCATCTGGCGTCTCCGAGAGGGCGAAGTTAACGTAGTCCCAAAGCGCTTCGTCAGACAAGCGCTCAAAAACGGACTTGCCGCGAAAGCGATCAAAGGCCTTGCGACGATCGCTCCAATGATAGCGCCGTTTCCTGGCGCGCCGCACCATGGGCGTGTCGGCTGCCTGTTCGGGATGAGCGCGCGCTGCCTCGAGCACGGGTGGTGGCAGCAGAACCGGTTCGATAAGCGCCAGCGCATGAAAGAGATCGGGGCGTTCGAAAGCCGCCATCATAGTCACCACGGCGCCAAGCGAATGGCCGGCCCCGATTACAGGCTTCTGCCCCTTTTGCTCCAGCGCGTAAATCAGATCGCCGGCAAAAACGCGCCAATCATGTGGTTCCTGTACTGGCTCATCCTTCCACAGCGGGCGTTGCTCGATGGCCCACACCTCAAAAGTGTCGGTCAATGGCTCCAGGAGCTGCCGGTAACTGGCGGGCGGGTACGCGTTGGCGTGCGCAAAGTGCAGCGACGGGCCGTCGCCTCCAAAGGCTATGAAGGGGATTTTATGCATCGCTAAACCCGGGCTCGCGTGATGTTAGTAATTCCAGCAAAGCGCGCGTCACCGAGCGGGTTTCTGGGCCAATTTCACCTGGCGGGCCAACACATGCGGGACATCCCTCGCGACATTGGCAGTCGGTTACCAACTCCAGCGCGGCGTGCAACAGTTCGCTGCGCAGCTCATAAAGGCGCTGGCTGAAGCCGACGCCGGCAGGCACACGCTCATAGATCACGACCGTAGGGGCGCCGGTCAGCGGATTTCGCGATTCCGCGCTTACCTCGATGTCGCCGGGATCGCACATCAGGTACAACGGAGCCAGGTTGCGCAGCACATATGCCAGTCCGGCAAGCGCCGAGCGTGTGCGCTGCCCCTCTTCCGCCCTGCTGTGGCAACTGGGGCACAGAGTGATAAGGTTTTCGAGGCGGTTGGCCTGCAAATAGCTGGTGTTGCGGCCGGGGATATAACCGAAGTCGCGGAATGGCCGCAGGTGGTGCACGTGCAACGCGCGTCCATTCTGTGAGGTAGCCTGCCCATCCGTGGCCGGCGCAGCGCCACAGGTTCGACAGCGAAAGTTGTCGCGTTGCAACGCCTGTTGGCGCTGTTCCTGCCAGTTGGGGCCATAATCATTGGGGCGCAGCAGAATTCCTGCTTCTATTAGTTCTTCCGTGAGCCTTTCCCCAAAGACCAGCCAGTAACCGCTTGTATCGAGCTCAATCTCGGGCAGGTCAATTTCACCAAAGCCCAATGTTTCGTGGGAATAGCGCTTTATCTTGCGATAGGCGGTGGCTTTCGTCACCACCAATACGTCGCCGTAGGCGTGAAGCAGATCGCCGCTGGCTGCCTCGGCTTCGGACACGAGGCGACGGATTGTGCTGCCCACACTGGCGCGCGTGTAATAGTCAACTTCAACCGGCTGCACGTTGGCAATACGTCGCTCCCAATCCAGATGATCGACCAGGTAAGTGCGCGCCTGGTGCATATAGACGGCGCCCTCGTAGGCCAGCAGGGGCACGCTCTCAAGGTCCAGCTCACCGATTACGTCGGTTCGCGGCCCGCCGATATCCTGAATTACAACAGTGTCGCCACCGCTACTGCGCAAGGAGACCAGGCTGGCGGGAACCCCATCTCCCAACCAGTGGTACTGCTCGCGCGTCTCGTGCACCGCGCCTTCCACCGCCAGCAATTGCAACAGATCATCCACCGGTCCGAACTCGCCAAAGGCTTCGCCGTTGCGAATGGGTAGTTCGAAGGCCGCGCACAAGAGATGTTTGACCATGATGCGCAGGTTGTCGGGATTTAGCAAAGCATGCTCCGGCGAACGCCCGAACAGGTATCGAGGGTGATTGCAAATATATTGGTCCAGTGGGCTACTGTTGGCGACCAGAATGACGGCCGAAAGCGCGTTGCGGCGGCCGGCGCGACCGGCCTGCTGCCAGGTGGAGGCGATGGAGCCTGGGTACCCGGTGAGCACAGCCGCGCCCAATTCTCCAATATCCACTCCCAGCTCCAGCGCGTTGGTCGCCACAACGCCGCGAACTGTTCCCTGACGCAGACCCTGTTCAATGGCGCGACGCTCCAGGGGAAGATAACCGCCACGGTAGCCGGCAACCAGTTGTGGATCCATACCCAATCCCTCCATTTCATCTTGCAGGTACGCGAGCAGGAGTTCCACCGTCTGACGCGCCCGCGCGAAGACGACCGTCTGCACATCCTGATGCAAAAAGCTGATTGCCGCATCTTTAGCCATCAGAACGCTACTGCGCCGCATGCCCAGCTCTTCGTCTATCAACGGCGGGTTGTAGAGGATGAAGTGTTTCTCGCCCGTCGGTGCTCCGTTCTGCGTTTCGTCGACAAGCAGGAACGGCGCTTCGACGAGGCGCGTCGCATGTTCGCGGGGATTGGCAATCGTCGCCGAGCAGCAGATAAATTGTGGATCACTGCCGTAGAAGCGACACAGGCGGCGCAGGCGGCGCAGGACGTTGGCTACGTGGCTGCCGAAAACGCCGCGATAGGTGTGAATCTCGTCGACGACGACGAAGCGCAGCTGGCTGAAAAGATGGCGCCAGGAGGTATGGAAGGGCATGATGCCGCTATGTAGCATGTCGGGATTGGTGAATAGGATGCCGCCGGCCTGCCGGATCTGGCGGCGCTTGCTGCGCGGTGTATCGCCGTCATAACTGTTTACCGGAATAGGGAGATGCCCGGCAGAGATGATCGCCGCGATCTCGGCAAGCTGGTCGTGGGCCAGGGCCTTGGTCGGAAATAAATAGAGCGCCTGAGCCTGAGGTTCGGCCAGCAGCGTCTGCAAAACGGGAACATTGTAGCATAGCGTCTTACCCGAAGCGGTGCCCGTGGAGACGACAACGTTGGCACCGCCCAGCACGGCATCGATGGCCACCGCCTGGTGGATGAAGAAGGAGTCGATCTGGCGCGCCCGTAGACCAGCCTGCAATGGCGGCAGCAGCTCATGGCTCAAAGGGACAGTGCGCGCCGGACGCGCAGGCACTCTTTCCCAGGCAACTACCTGGGAAATAAAGTCCCGATTGTGTCTCAATGCGGAAAGAACCGTGTCTAAACTCATATGCTCCAGTCTATGCTGTAGATCGATTCTGTAAATCGGCCAGACGAAATAGAATTTCGTCCTATACATTTTAGCAGGAAAGCGGTCTATCCACTTGTTATCCAGGGCGTGAGCCTTCCAATAGATCTATTTTTAGTCGTTATAGTAGGACTGTTGATATGTTAATAACTCTGTGTATTGTACATATGTGGTAGTCACGCGTGCCTTTCGCCTACATCTACCCCTTTGGGAGATCACGAGAAGACGGCCGATTGTGGATAATTTGTGAACGATTTTCGCGTGCCATTGAGACCATCGGGAGTAGTAGGGTTTGAGGCCCACAGGGAACTCACCCGCATATATGGACGCCCCATAATTCCTGACCCCTGTATCTTGGAGATCGGCGGCTCTTCCGCGTGCGACATCCGGCTCCGCACTTTTCCACTAAAATGACCTGTTTTCCACAATTTTGTGAGGGTTATCCACAGGTTTCTTGACAATTCCAGGAGAAATTGACTAGAATTTGATATACTGCGGCACGTCTGTCAACGCCCAGCATTCTGGCAATTCATGGCACGCGAGGCACACATGAGCATAATCAAGGTTTCCGCCCGTTCGAGGACCGCTTCCGTCGCCGGGGCGATTGCCGGCGTGATCCGCGAGGTTGGCCGGGCCGAGGTGCAGGCTATTGGCGCCGGGGCGGTGAATCAGGCGGTTAAGGCTATCATTATCGCGTCTGGTTACCTTTCCGAAGAAGATACTCACGTTGCGTGCCTTCCGTCCTTTGTCGACGTGCATATCGACGAGCAGGAGCGAACGGCGATTCGTTTTGTCGTGGAGGCCCGCGAAAAGCTGACGGAAGAACCGTTGGATCTCTGGCAGTCGACGACCAGTTAACGGTCACCCGGGCGCAGAAACATTTATTTAAAGGGAGACGCGGAGTCTCCCTTTTTGTTTGGAATCGGGGCGCCAACCAATGATGGGGACGAAGAGATGTTCATACGTTTTGTTCTCTATGGCCTCGGAGGCTGGTGCGGCGAGGTCCTATTTACGGCGCTCACAGGCAGCCTGCCGCGGCGTGACTGGCGCTTGCAGGGCGTGACTTACTTGTGGATGTTTCCTATTTATGGATTATTGGCGCTGCTGTATGAACCGGTGCACAATCTGATTCGTCATCTGCCCTGGATTGGACGAGCCGTAATCTGGGCGCTGGGTTTTACAGTTGTGGAGTGGTTAAGCGGCTGGATCATCGCGCGGCTGATAGGCCGCTGTCCATGGGACTATTCGGAACGACGCTGGGCCATCAATGCCTTTGTGCGCTGGGATTATTTGCCCGTTTGGGCAGTGGTCGGTCTGGCGTTGGAGCCCCTGCACGACTTTCTTGTACGCCTAACGCCGGCAATAGAAGCGGCGTTGCGCGCTTCCATATGAGGATGGTAAGCTCCGCGACATGCTGGCTCCATCGGACTTTTTTGACCTGAATGATCAATTTGTAAGCGCCCTGTTTGACGAGTGCGCTTTTGTCTGGGAAGCGTTAGGCAAAATCGAGCGGCACGTAAAGCGACTGACGCGCGAAAGTCAGGAGATTTTGGGCGAAGTGATGGCTGGCGCTTTTATTAGCGAGCGCGCCATTTTTATCGGCGAAGGGGCGCGGATTGAACCGGGCGCCTACGTTCAAGGGCCCGCCTACATCGGCACCGGCTGCGTGGTGCGCCACGGAGCGTTGGTGCGCGAGAATGTGATCATGCTTCCAGGCAGCGTACTCGGCCATGCCAGCGAGGCTAAGAACAGCCTCTTCTTGCCGCAAGCCCACGCGCCGCACTTTAATTACGTTGGCGATAGTATTCTGGGCTATCGGGTCAATCTAGGCGCGGGTACCAAGCTCAGCAATCTGACGATTGTCAGCGAAAAGGATCGCCACACGGGAAGACGGCCGACGATCAGCTTGTGGGTGGATGGCAACAAGTTCGACACCGGACTGGCTAAACTGGGAGCCATTCTGGGCGATGACGCGCAGACTGGCTGCAACTCGGTGCTTAATCCGGGCAGCCTTGTCGGTGCGCGCAGCCTGGTGTATGCAAACGTAAGCCTACGAAAAGGATATTATGGCGCAGATAGAGTGATCAAGCTGCGCCAGGAGATAGAGGTGGCGGAGCGCCAGTAGCAGAGTGCGGGCGTTCTCGCGCCAAGGAAAATGAGGAGTAAATTGTGACTGTAGAGAGTAAGAACGGACAGAACGGCTATCAGATGGGTCCCTGGCGCCTGGACGATTTGTTCCAGGGGCTGGAGGCCAAAGAATTGCAAGACGCTATTGTGCGCATTGAACAAGACGTCAGTAATTTCGAGGAAAAGCGTCCACTGTTGGAACCTGATCTGTCAGCAGAGCTTTTCCAAGGTTTATTGCATGACTATGAAACTATCGTGCGCCAGGCGTCGCGGCTGCAGAGCTTCGCCGGACTGAGCTTCGCGGCTGATACGCAGAATCAGCAAGTGCAGTCGTTCATGGCGCGCGTCCAGCAACTGATGGCGGAACTCGACAACCACTCGATGTTCTTCACATTGTGGTGGAAGCAGCTGGACGAAGTACCTGCGGAGCGCCTTCTGAAACGTTCCGGGCCGTATCGCTATTGGTTAGAAAGCTTGCGGCTGCAACGACCGCATACCCTCTCTGAGGCCGAGGAAAAGGTCATCAATCTGAAAGATGTTAATGGTGTCCAGGCCCTCAATATGCTGCATGACGCCATCACCAACCGCTACACCTTCAGGATGACGGTGGACGGCGAAGAAAAGGAGTTGACGCGGGGTGAGCTGACGGTCTATTTTCGCGATTCTCGACCCGAGTTGCGGGCAGCAGCCTACCAGGAACAATTTCGCGTGTACCGGGACGATGCGCCCATTCTCGGCCAAATTTACCAGGCTTGCGTACGAGACTGGTACAGCGAGAATGTAGGGCTGCGTAATTATGAGTCACCAATTGCTGTACGCAATCTGCGGAACGACGTGCCGGGCGAGGTCGTCAACACATTGTTGGATGTGTGCCGCGACAGCCGGGGGATCTTCCAACGCTTTTTCCGCTTAAAGGCGCGCTGGCTGGGAATGGATCGTTTGCGCCGCTACGATGTTTATGCGCCCATCGACGAGGCAGACAAAACTTATGCCTTCGACCAGGCAGCGCACCTGGTGCTGGACAGTTACCGGCAGTTTGATGCCGACGTTGCCGGCATGGCCCAACGGGTGCTTGACGAGCAGCATTTGGACAGTGAGGTGCGACGGGGCAAGCGCATGGGCGCCTTCTGCGCGACTGTTGAGCCAGGTCTAACTCCCTGGGTGCTGCAATCCTACCAGGGTCGTCCGGAGGATGTGGCAACGCTGGCACACGAGTTGGGCCACGCCGTGCATTCAATGCTCGCGGCCCATCACACAGCGTTGACCCAGAGATCCTCGTTGCCGCTGGCAGAAACGGCGTCGACGTTCGGCGAAATGCTGGTGATCGACCGCTTGTTGGCCGAGGATAATGACCCGACCGTGCAGCGGGCGCTGCTCTTTAGCCAGATGGACGACGCGTATGCTACGATCATGCGCCAGGCCTATTTCGCGCTGTTTGAACGCGAGGCGCACGAGAAGATCCACGAGGGAGCGTCTATCGACGACCTCACGGAGCTTTATCTACAACATTTACAAGAACAGTTTGGCGACGCGTTGGAGCTCAGCGATGATTTTCGCTATGAGTGGGTAGCGATCCCGCACATCTATAGTAGCCCGTTCTACGTCTATGCATACGCCTTTGGCCAATTACTGGTATTAGCGCTTTACCAACAGTATCGCGAGGAAGGCGAGAGCTTCAAACCACGCTACCTGGAAATCCTCTCGGCCGGCGGCTCAGATTCGCCCACGGCCATTCTGCAACGGGCCGGAATTGACATAAACGGTCGTGCTTTCTGGCAGGGTGGGTTTGAAGTGTTAGAGGAATTACTGGGGAAGCTGGAGAGATTGGAGATTAGAGATTTGGAGATTGGTGATTAGAGGACTGGAGAAATGGAGACGACAGTACAGTCTCTAATCTCCAATCTCTCACCGACTCCCCTTCTCCCCGCTCATCCTCAGCTCCGTTGAAGAAATATCCCGGCGGAAGCGAGGGAGGGGTCGGAATAGGTCTTCAAAGCCTTCGGGTACGGCCAGGCTGGGGGCGGCGTGAAATTGGCCGTCCTCGCCTGCACGCCCCGCGACGAGAAAGCGGCAGCCACGTTGGCGGATTTCTGCGAGCGCATCGCGCATTTTTTCCAGGCTGCCATCGTAGTAACGAGGATGCACTATGCGGGCGGCCGTGTCGTAGCCGACCGCAAAGGTGCTGCCCGGATAGAGCCGGGCCTTTTCTACAAAGGTGGCGGCATGGCTGGCGACGACGGGCCAGCGTCCGGCAAATTGCGCCATGCGGTCCAAGACTTCGTCCGGTTCGAGGGGACCCTTGTCGGCATTGTGTGCCGCCAGCTCAAAGGAAACCGGCTGTGTCAGATGGGCTTGGGCCGCTTTCGCCAACCCTAGGTGTCCGTCATGCAACGGGTTGAATGCGCCGGAAAGGATGATTGGCGCCAGAGAGCCGGTGTCGGCCACGTCGCCATCCTCACTGACTGAGAAACAGGGGATGGCATTCTGGTGCAGGCGGCGTGCGCTGCGTAACAAATCGGCAAAGTGCTGTTGGCAATCGTCGCCAGCCTGCAACTGTAGCGCAAGACGATCGCTCAGACCGTAGGCGTGGCTCAGGGCGTTGAGAATCAGGCAGCTAACCAGCTCTTCCTCTGCGCTTCGATCGCGAAGCCCTTTATGAAGATGCAGGCTGTAGCTGGCGACAAGGGTCGGCTGCCAGGTTGCCACGTGGGCGCGGTGCTCGCCGCGTTTAGGGCGATCGGTGGCAATGGTTGCGGTGCAGGCCAGGCCAATTACACTTTCGTCGCCGTGCAGCCAGCGGCCGCGGCTCAGCGCGCGACCTGCCATCAGTCGCGCGGTGGGTAGCGCCACATACTGTTCGGGAGTCTGTCCCAAAAAGTCGTCAAACGCGGCCCAATCGTAGGGCACTAACGCTTCGAGCAACGTGCGGCTGGCGCCGGCAACGCCCAGCAGCAAGGCCAGAGCCTGGGTACCGGCCCCGGCGGTGACCATTACGGTGCGGCCTGGCGTGTCGTGTATTTTTTGTATTAGTTGGCGTATGCTGTCGTTCATGCGTGTGGAGTGTGGAGTGTAGGTCAGTTCTCTAATCTCCAGTTTGCAGCCCCTAGCTCTCGCTCACTCTTCCATTGTCATAGCCCGCGGGGCGGCGCAGCTCGGTGTTAAACATGTGGCTGGCCCGCGTGCTCCATCTCGCGTCACCGCCGTCGCTGTCGAGATGATCAAAGAAGCCTTGCACGCGGCTGTCCAGAAGGTCGATCTGGTGCAAGAGGACTGCTTCCAATGTTTTGGGCACCACGGGTGAGCCCCATTCAAACGCCCCGTGATGGGAAGCGAGAAGGTGGACCAGGTGTCTTAGCTTTTCTGGGGGAAAGTCGCCAAGTACTGCCGCGGCGCGCTCGACCATGGTGATAGCGCGTATAATGTGGCCCACCAGGCGGCCGTCGTCCGAAAAGTCAAAGCCGTTGCCAATTTCGTACTCAATTGCTTTTCCGGCATCGTGTAACAATGTTCCAGCGAGCAGCAAATCCTTATCGACATAAGGATAGTGGTCGGCCAATGTTAGCGAGAGGGTGGCCATACTCAGCGTATGTTCCAGGAGACCGCTGATGTAGCCATGATGCATTTGTCGCGCGGCCGGCGCGTTTATGAAGCGTCGAAAGAAGTCCGGCGCCAGTAGGATAGATTCTACAAGCTCTTGCCAGGGCGACGATAGCTGACCAATCCGCTGCCGAAGCTCCTCGACCATCTCGTCACGTGGGCGATTGCTGGTCGTCAAAAATTCGCTCATATCGGGCTTTTGCCAGGGATTGAGGTCGGTGGTCGTAATCTGCAGTGAGTTTTTGTAGAGGTTCACTTTTCCTGTTACCAGGACGGCGGTTCCCGGCTTGATCCAGCTGTCTACATCCTCGGGAACGTCCCAAAATACCCCACTGGCCTGTCCCGTCTTGTCACTGTAAGTGCAGAGAAGATAGGGCCGTCCATCGCGCGTGGTTCGGCGCACGACATCCTGCATAAGAAACGGTTCGTTTTCAAGATCGTCCTTGGATTCGAGGTCGCTTATATATCGGCTTTTCACGGCAAACCTTTGGTTTTGTTGTTGAATCACTTACAATCATTATAGCTATCTGTAAGCCAGGAAAAAGTAGACATAATGTTGGCAAGGGATGACATGGAACGACTGGTCGTGGGAATTACTGGGGCGAGCGGTGTAATATATGGTGTCCGCATGCTGGAAGTATTGAGGGATGTCCCGAGCGTTGAGACCCACCTTGTGATGAGTGCCGCTGCCGCGCAAACCATTGGATTGGAGACGGAGTTCACCCCTTCTCACGTGGAGTCGTTGGCCGATGTGGTCTATCGTTTTCGCGACATCGCCGCGGCGATATCATCTGGTAGCTTTATCACTTCTGGGATGGTTGTGATTCC
>JAICPS010000307.1 GCA_025929715.1 Anaerolineae bacterium
CAGTCAACTGACTCTTGTCGCTAAAAGATTGAGCGTACCGGCATCCCTTCCGAGCGCCATCTACCTCGATATAAGCAGGTGATACATTTTTGGGTATAGCTGTTCAGCTAATAGCCCTTGACAAGCATCGAGGCTAATACACTACTTTGTAAGTTAATTTTACTTACTTATTCAACGCGGACACTCTCATGCGTAAAGCGACCCGCCAGCAGACAAGAAACCACAATACCCGGCTCGTCCTCAAGACCATCTACGATCAGGAAGGGATCAGTCGCGCCGACGGCATCGGCATCGGCACGCCGGGTCTCGTCGATCCCAAGACCGGCACGGTGCGCCAGACCATGAACTTTGATTAGCGCGAACTGCCGCTCAAGTCCTTGCTGGAAGAACGGTAGGAAACGGCGGTCCACGTAGCCAACGACAGCCAGGCCGCGGCGATGGGCGAGTCTACTTACGGCACTGGCCGGGCGTCGGACGCGAAAGTCCCAACGTGATTCTCATCAAAATCGACCAGGGCATCGGCGCCGGCATCGTGCTCGACGGGCGCCCCCTCTACGGCGATGGTTTTGCCGCCGGTGAGACCGGCCACGTCGTGGTTGCCAAAGACGGTCCCCTTTGCGTTTATGGCAACCGCGGTTGCCTGGAAACCCTCACCAGTACACGCGCCTTGTTGCCCTGCCGGTGACGATTCCCGGTCTCTATTCCTTGCAACACGGACTCACTCTATAATGGGCAGGTCATGCTCATCACCAACGCCACCCTTTTGACGCCCTCAGAACGCGCCCAAGTCGGCGCCGCGCACGGCGCCATGCGCTTAGACCGGGGCCGCATTGTCGCCATGGGTCGTACGGCGGACATTTCGCCAGTGGACAACGAGCCGGTTTTCGACGCCCAGGGGCTGATCCTCGCGCCCGGCTTCATCGATCTGCAGCTCAACGGGGGGTTCGGGCACGACTTTACCCAAGAGCCCACGACCATCTGGCAAGTAGCGAAGCAACTGCCGCGGTACGGCGTCACCGGCTTCCTACCCACGATCATTACCTCGCCCCTGGCAACCATCCGCGCTGCGCAGCAGGTCCTTGAGCAGGAACCGTCCGCCTTTGACGGCGCGACGCCGCTGGGCCTTCATCTCGAAGGCCCCTTCCTTAACTCCGAAAAAAAGGGCGCGCACAATGCGCAACACCTACAAAGCCCCGATCTGGCGCCGGCGGAGCTTGCTTCCGAATGGTCCCCACAACGCGGCGTGCGCCTGGTGACCCTGGCCGCCGAGCTACCGGGAGCATTGGACCTGGTTCGCCGCCTCGTCGCCAATGGCGTTCTCGTCGGCGCCGGGCATTCCCTGGCGACGTTGCAAGAGGCAGAAGCCGCGATACAGGCCGGCCTGCGTTACGGCACGCACGTCTTCAACGCCATGCCCACCATGCACCATCGCGACCCGGGTCTCGCGGCGGCCCTGCTTGGCGACGAGCGCGTGAGCGTGGGGCTGATCGCCGACGGCGTGCACGTGCACCCGGCCGTGATACGCCTGGTCTGGCGGCTACTGGGTGCGGACCGCCTAAATCTGGTCACCGACGCCATGGCAGCGCTGGGCATGCCCGCCAGCGACTATCAGTTGGGGGACCAGGTAGTACGCGTTGGCGGGCAGCGAGCTACTTTGCCAGATGGCACGCTCGCCGGCAGTGTCCTGTCGCTGGACGCTGCGCTGCGAAATCTCATGCGCTTCACCGGCTGCTCGCCTGCAGACGCAATCCAGACGGTAACCAGCACACCGGCGCGCTTGCTGGCCCTGGATCATAAAAAGGGGCGCATCGCCCCCGGTTATGACGCCGATCTTGTATTATTGACAGAAGGGTTCGAAGTTGCCTCTGCCTTCATTGGCGGGCGCCTGGTTTTCGACCGACGTGAATAAGAGAATCGAAGAAACCCACCTCTTCCGCGAAATACACGAGCAGCCTGAAACGCTGCAACGTCTGCTGGACGAGGCTGATGGTCCGGCGCGAGAGTTGGCGCGGGCTCTCGAACGCCGGCGCATCACGCACGTCGTCATAGCCGCTCGCGGCACCAGTGACAATGCCGGTCGCTATGCGCAATATGTTTTAGGCGCGCTGAACGGTCTGCAAGTGGCCCTGGCCACACCCAGCCTCTTCTCCATCTACGACCGGCCGCCTCGCTTCCACAACGCGCTGGTGTTGGGTATCAGCCAGAGTGGCCAGAGCCCGGACATCATCTCTGTGCTGGCCGAGGCGCGCCGACAGGGCGCCCTCACGGCCGTCATTACCAACGCGCCTGCGTCCGAACTGGCTCAGCAGGGTGATTTCATCATTCCCATCTACGCCGGCGAGGAACGTTCCGTCGCCGCCACCAAAAGCTACACAGGCCAGCTCGCAGCCGTGGCTCTACTCAGCGCACACCTGAACGGCGACAACGCACTCCTTCGTTCACTACGCGAAGCCGGTGCTGCGGTTGCCGGCACCCTTATCATGAACGACGCCATCAGCGCCATCGCGCCCCGCTATCGTTACATGGAGCGCTGCATCGTCGTCGGCCGCGGCTTCAACTACGCCACCGCGTTCGAAACAGCGCTCAAGCTCAAAGAGCTGACCTACACCATCGTCGAACCGTACAGCAGCGCCGACTTCCTGCACGGACCACTGGCCATGGTCGAGCGCGGATTTCCGGTGATTGTGATCGCGCCTGCAGGCAAAATGACGCCGGTATTGCAGGACTTTTTGCAGACGGTGCGCCAACGCCGGGCAGAAGTGATCGCCGTCAGCGACGAACCAACGATTCTGGAACAGGCGCGTGTCCCGCTGGCCCTGCCGCACACCGTCCCGGAGTGGCTCTCGCCAATAACTGCCATCATTCCGGGACAACTCCTGGCCCTGCACCTGGCCTGGACCCGCGACTATGACGTGGACGATCCTCGGGCCATTCAGAAAGTAACCGAAACACGCTAAAAAGTATGTCTCACTTTTTCCACAGCAGCTGTATTTTTTTCTATACTGCTTGTTATCGATCTACCTGTGGAGGAAAAAAGGATGCCAACCCTTAGCGATTACAAACAGTTTGCCGGCCGGCACTGGGAGACGGGCACTGTGCACAATTTCATGACCTACCACGGATTTAGTCTGCCCCACAACGGCAAACCACCCAGCGAAGCGCTACTCATGGGCATCAGCGGCGGGGCCGTGATGGGCTATTTCTCCTTTGCCTACGAGGGCTATGATCCGCAGGCCAATATCCTGACGCGCAACACGTTTGATCCTATGGAGACGATGCTGGCGCGACTGGGTGTGGAACAGACGGTCAAAAACACGGCCAACGCCGATAAGGCCCGCCGTAATTTGCTCGATACCCTGGAAGAAGGCTCTCCGGCCATCGTATGGGCCGATCCGTTCAGCCTGCCCTATAACAATCCAGAGCCCGACGAAGGCACGTGGGGCATGTTTCCCATCGTCGTCTACGGCCACGAAGATGACATTGTGTGCATTGCCGACCGTGCCCGCGTGTCGCTTACGGTCACGCCCGGCGAGTTAAAAGCGGCGCGCAGCCGCGTCAAGAAGACGAAGCACCGGCTGCTGACACTCGGCCCTCCCAATGCAGATAAGTTGGCAGCCGCAGTGAGCGCCGGGATCCACGATTGTTTGCGCCTGTACCTGGAAAAGCCGCCCAAAGGCGCGGCGCATAACTTTGGTTTTGCCGCCTACCGCCATTGGTCCGACCTGCTGACCAAGCCGCAGATGCGGGGCAGTTGGGAGAAAGAATTCCCGGCGGGCCGCAAGATGCTTGCGGGTCTGACCTGGGCCTTTTTATTCATCAACATTTTCGGCAAAGACGATCCCGCCGAGCGCAACGTGTATGCTGATTTCCTGGACGAAGCCGCCACGATTCTGAATAAACCGGGATTACGCGAGGCGGCCGAGCACTTTCGCATGAGCAGTCGTGCCTGGGAAAGTCTCAGCCTGGCGCTCTTGCCCGACGACATACCCTTATTGAAAGAAACCCGCACGCTCATGCTGCAACGCCGCGACCTGTTTCTAAATCAAGGCAACGCCGCCCTGGATGAGATCAAGCGCATCGACCGGCGCCTGGAGGACCTGCGCAGTAGTGCATCCGAAGACTTTCCGTTGAGCCAGGACGCGGTCGTTGCCATGCGCCAGCGCATCGCGGCTAACGTGATGCACGTTCACGACGTGGAGCAGGACGCCGTGGTCGCCTTACAACAAGCCATTGCCGGCTGATCCAGTACCAGCCTCTTTAGAGGCGCGCCCATTAGAGGTCACGTGGCTGAAGTTGATGGCGCGCCTGGATGTTGATCACAACCGGGCGCGTCCTGCGTTTGCCGACATCGCCCGCCGCTATGGCACTGAGCAGCGCGCCTACCACACACTGGCGCATGTTCGCCAGGTTCTTGACCACGTGGATAAACTGGCCCCTTACACAAACAGCTTTACGGAGGTGCAACTAGCAGGCTGGCTGCACGACGTGATCTACGATCCCCGCGCGAGCGACAACGAGGAGCAAAGCGCCTCCTATGCCGGGCAGCTACTGAATGAGTTAGGACAACCTCAAGCGCTCATCGCCGAAGTGCAGCGCTTGATTCTACTAACCAGCCATCTCGAAACCGGCGCGGATGATGGCAATGCCCACGTACTACTCGACGCCGATCTGGCCATCTTAGGCGCCGCTCCTGCCGCCTACAGACAATATGCCGCGGCAATCCGCCGTGAATATGCCTGGGCGCCCGACGCGACCTACAATGACGGCCGCATTGCCGTGCTAGAGCAATTCCTCGTGCGCCCGTTCATTTATTACACACCGCCAATGCGCCATGCGCGAGAAGACGCCGCGCGCAAAAACATGCAACAGGAAATCGATAGGCTCAGAGCGGCCAGTTCTTAAGAATACGCTCCGTTTCCTCTAAATGGTCCGTCTCCTCGCGAACCATATCTTCCAGCTGCACTGCCAGCCCCTTGTCGCCATACTCGTCTGCCTCTTCCGCCCGTCTGGTATAGTCGTTGACGGCCCGTTTTTCCGCTTCTTGAACCGCCTGCAGCATCGAACGATTGTCGCCGGCTTTAGGCACTTCGCGCGCCTGCGTGGTGGGCTCGCCGCCCAGCGCCACGATCTTGTTAGCCAGAAATTGCGCGTGCTGTTGCTCGTCCGCCACCTCCGCCAGAAAGAAATCCGACAATTGCGGCCGGAAAGGACCGGCCGTTTTTGCCGCATAGGTAATGTACTGAATGATAGCGCTCAGCTCCCCGGCCAGATCTTCGTTCAAATTATCAATCAGGGCCTGCTTGTCCATGTAGAGCTCCTTTTTCGCTACGAGCGTTACGCGCGCATTTGCATTACGTAATTTTGCGCGCCGCACACTTGCGTGTGGATATAAGCAATTTACTATTATCTCGAAGAATTATTATAACCGACCGGGCGCACAGTGCGTCGCCGTCTGCTGCTTTTTGTAACCTAAATGTATCGTTTCCTTGTATCGAAAGACATAGGGCCATGCCCGCACAAGCCATCTCGGACCTCGATTCTACAGAACCGCCCATCCGCGTCCTGATCATCGCCAACGACCCCCTGGCGAGGGCGGCGCTGGCAACCATGCTAGAAAACCGCGACGAGATTGCGCTGGTGGGGCAGATTACGGGCGGTGAGGACGTGTTCGACCACCTGGATATGTACCGTCCCGATGTCCTTGTCTGGGACCTGGGCTGGGATGCGGACGAAGCGCCGCCAGAGCTGGCAGAAAGCGAAATACCCGTGCTGGCGCTGCTACCACATGAAGAAGTGGCGGGTGAAGTTTGGTCGGCTGGGGCCGCCGCGCTA
>JAICPS010000734.1 GCA_025929715.1 Anaerolineae bacterium
AGCATAGGTTAAGTTTCAGCGCCAAATCTATGCAAAATGGTGCCAATTAGTGCCAGATCGAGGCCACTAAAATTTCAGCCACATTCGCCCGCGCGCTCGCGAAGATCCCTGGCCACCAGTTCCGCGGCGGCCGTTTGCCAGTTGTAGAGCGTGCGTTGCGGCACTTCACGGCGAAACCACGCCAGCGCTTCTTGTTCGCCGTCGGCCAGATTATGGTGATCGGCGCGGCGGCTATACGGTTTGAGACCAACCACATACGGAAAGTACAAAGCATTGTAGAAGCGCCACTCGTCGCTGCTGCCAAACGCTTCCGTATGATGTGGTTTGAGGCGCAGTGTGCTTTCTGCTAGCAGGTCGCGCAGGATGGCAGCGCGCACCAGGCTACTGTCTACTTTGTCCAGGGCCTGCAGCCGTTGCTCCACCTGCGGCAGGCGCGTCAGCGGGCTGCTGGCAAGCCGCGGCAGATTGCCCATGTGGCTGAAGGCGCGGCGCGTGAGACGCGAGAACTCTGCTTCAGCGAGTGATAATGGGTCCAACGCCTGGTCGCTACGCAGAGCGGCTTCGCCCTCAGAGCGCAGGCGTTTTCGCGCTCGAAGTTGGGCCGGATAGCCTGCCAACGCGAGCTGATCGAGCAATGTGGAAAGCTGCGAACTGAACGTGGAGAGGAATATGGCGCTGCTTACAGTCAATAGCAAAA
This sequence comes from Anaerolineae bacterium, assembly GCA_025929715.1. Classification (GTDB taxonomy): domain Bacteria; phylum Chloroflexota; class Anaerolineae; order Promineifilales; family Promineifilaceae; genus JAAYYY01. Next base: position 698 of record JAICPS010000734.1, read on the forward strand.
GAACAAGCATGGCGAAAGTAATACCCGTTGCCAGCCACATCACCAGCGCGACCTGACTGCCAAACAAGATGGCGGTGAATCCAGCGTAAGACAACGAGCGGAGGAGATCGGGCCATAATGCCTCTCCTTCAGAAAAGGCATTCACGAATGCGACCGTCGCGCCCAGCAGCAGCAGATCAGGCGCGATGCCCAGAACGAGCAGGTCAATCGGCAGCCAATTTAACGGAAGTAACAATAGTCCCACGCCCAGCGCAAAGAAGAGCGTGACCACCAACAGTAGTCCAAGTGTGCGCTGCCTCGTAGGGCTGCGGCGGTAGGTGCGGACGGCAAGCGCCAGCGCTGCTACCAGGACAGTCGCAACAATAGCCGCCAGAAATAAGTAAGCGCCTGGGGGCGAGCCATGGCCCATAGCCACCGTGGATACATCGCCGGCAACGCCCAGCAAATAAATGAGCATTGCTGCGAGCGCAAAAGCCGCGTCACCCGGTGGCTGCAGCCGTTGGCGCATATCCTCGTGTTCGGGCGACAAATAGACCATGGCCGCCGCCCAGAACAACGCCGGCAGGAAAATGAAAGGCAGCAATAACCTGGCGGCAACCCCCTGATCTGGCGTAGACGCTTCCGCCTGCAGGATCCCGCCGCACAGCGCAAATGCATAACTCACCAGGCCCAACCCCGTAAACCGTAACAGCGGCTGCCGCGCGTCGCGAGCCAGCAGATATAAGCCGAGCCACAGGGCAAAGGCATAGGTAAAGAGAGAAATGGGCAGCATGATATTTATGATTATAGTAGGTAACAGTTGAACCAGGGAGTTTCTTATGCCTATTTCGCGCCGTGGCTGTTTTGCCGTACTGGCCGTGTTGAGCGTAATCATTCTAACAGGCGGCGTATTTTTGTACCGCGTTGTATTCAGCCGCGTCAACGTCGCTGCCGTTCTGGGAAAGGGCTCGGCGACCGATCTACAACTGCCGCCGGGATTTCGTTCCAACGTCTTTGCCGGCGGGCTAAACGGACCACGCTTCATGGCGCTCGGCCCCGACGACGTGATCTACGTCGCCGACCGCGGAAACGATCGCATTGTGGCGCTGCCCGATGTGGACAACAACGGTGAAGCTGACGAGATACGCGTGTTTGCCGGCGACGTGAGTGCGCCACACAGCCTGGCTTTCC
>JAICPS010000191.1 GCA_025929715.1 Anaerolineae bacterium
CCGGTGCCCGACCCGAAGGCAGCCCGCCGCCGCAAGCGCATGATCCTCAAAGGCGACGTGCCTAGCCCCATTAACCCGCCTAGCGGCTGTCGCTTCCACACGCGCTGTCCGATTGCCCAACCCCACTGCAGCGAGGTCGTCCCCGAGTGGCGCGAGGTTCGCCCCGGGCACTGGGTTGCGTGTCACGAGGTAGAGCCGCGCTACCGTTCGTAGCAGGCACTTTAGTGCCAAGCACGCTCGTGCCCTCCGCGCTCAAGCGCTCACTACAAACCTTATCCCGCTACCACGCTCCCCACTCCCTTACAAGATCCATCATATCGCCAATGACCGCGGCGGCGGTCGTCTGCCCGCCGCCGCTGTTACTGCCTACCAGCAGGGGGCTTTCGGCGTAGCGGACAGTGTGGAAGCTGACGTACTTGAGGTTGGCCTGCGGCGACTCCACGGGTACGGCTTTAAGACCCACCTGCCCCTTTTCAGGCTCTAGCTCGGCAACGTAGCGCAGCACTTCGCCCGCCGCACCGGCGGCGTTGGCCCTGTCGCGCAGGGAGGGGTCCATGGCCATCGACGCCAACATGAACTCCTGCACGTCAAGGTGCGCCAAGGCCGCCGGGAACAGCGACTCGACGGCAATGTCAGATGGTTCCAGGCGCCAGCCCGCGGTGCGCCCCAGGATTAAGAGCTTGCGCTGCACGTCCTCTCCACCCAGATCCTGGCGTGGATCCGGTTCGGTCAGGCCCTTGACTCTGGCCGCGGCCAGGGCGACGGAAAAGCGCGTGCCGTCGTCGAGCCGGCTCAGGATATAGGCCAGCGTGCCGCTCAACTGTCCCTCAAGCTTCTGCACGCGGTCGCCCGTGTCTAGTAAATAGCGCAAGGTAGCGATCACCGGCTGCCCGCCGCCGACCGTTGCCTCGTAACGAATTTGCGGCCGTCCAAAGTAGGATCCCGATTGCGCCCAGGAGCCTGCCAGTGGCTTCTTGTTAGCCAGAACCACGCCATAGCCGGCCTGCAAAGCGCGGTCGATGGCCGGGGTCGTCTCGTCTGTGGCAGTGACGTCTACCAGGATAGCGCCTGCTAAATCGGCATCGACGGCCTGTTGCACGATGGCTTCGACATCAGGGCGAACGTCGCCCAGCTCAGGTGCGCTACTGCCGCCGCGCTGTTTCTTGGCCGCGACCATCTCCAGCAGTGCCGCGTTGTCGTGGCCCTGGGGAGCCCAGCGCCACGAGCGGCTGTCGGCTACGGCGACGACGTCGAAGCGGCAGTTGGCGCGCGCCGTGGCCGTCTGGCGACCGTCGACAATTTGCTGCAACAAAGCGCGCCCCACGCCCCCGGCTCCCAAGATAATGACAGGTATGCGGTTCATTAATTACACTCGCGCAAGTGCTTGGCACTTTACAAAGAAAGAGGCCCCGCTCTGTAGAACGGGACCTCTTCGTGCACCGTAGCGCTAAGCATCCCTACGAGGAGGTAGCGCTACGGTGCTGGTAGTTCCATAACTATCCATAAGCACCACCTCCTTATCTCATAGGATGGCGGCAGCAGTTGCTGCGAATCTATGGAATGATGGGGGGATTATGTCATAAATGGGGGGGTATGTCAACCGTACTTTGCATTGGCCGGGTATAAATGCCACAAAGATCACACGGCGGCGAGCGGAACGTAGAGCAAGATTCCAGCTTGCTCGCCCGGCGCAAGTTGATGCACCACAATGGGCGCGGCGCTATTGAGCAAGATCGTATTTGCTCATCGTCTGATCGTTGACTGTCCGTCAAAACTCCGTTGTGCGCATTCCTTGACGACGTGCTTTAATGAAGGCTGACTTTTTTGCGCAGTGAAGTATGGCCGCAAAGCCCTCCAGAACAGCGGGGAATACGGCTCACCAAAGACGAAGAGGAAGCGATACTGGGCTACGGGGAAGCCGGCGTATAATTTGCGATGACTTATCGATGGCTGCACTTCTATCGGGTCAGCGATGCCGATTCTCTACGACGTATTTTCTGGTTCTGCTTGCTATTCCTTTTCGCAGGCTGTAACCATACGCCCCAGCCACAACTTCCTCCGGCCGTGATAGCAGTGACTGTCGCTCCCACAACGCCAGCCGCTACATTCTCCCCAACGCCCGCGCCGACCGCCACGCTTAGTCAGCCTATCGATCCCATAGCGGTCATAAAGGATCAGTCTGTCCTTATAACGCCGGCGGCGACGGCTACGCTGACGCCGCTCGGCGTCTTTAACCCCTGTCCAGTGCAAGATAGCGTCGCGCCGCCTGTTGGTTCACTCAGCATTCTCTACTTCAACGATAGCGGCCTCTGGCGCTGGGAGGAAGAAACCGACACCCGAACCGCCTTGCCGCTTCCGCCAGATGCCGCCTCTCCGCTGCCGTCGCCAGATGCAGAGCGCGTTGCTTTCACCCTTGAGCGAGATGACGGTGTTGTCGAGTTGTGGGTCATAGATCGTGACGGGGGTAATCAGCAACGGCTGGCGACCGTTTCTATCGCCGACTATCTTGCCGCGAGCCCGGAGTATGTGGCTGACGCCACGCTCACTTATCGCTGGATTGCGGAGCGCAACCTTTTGGCTTATGAACTCACGCCTGTGCTGCAGGCTTTAGGCGATATACCGCGGGAGACTGTAACTATCGCCGACCCCGCGATAGGAGAAACTTGGACGTTGGTTCCCGGTGGCGAAGTTGGTCCGCTCATTTACCGTGCAGACGGGTTGCAGGCAGCAGGTTTCACCGAAGAGTCCGTGCGGTTGATTGACGTCAACTCCGGTACGGTACAGCACGTCGTCTCGCTGCCGCTCTACAACTGGAACCGCCATAGCGCCGACTACACGCCAGGCGGTGAGAAGCTGGTGGCGTTCACCGAGGAGGGCATTGGTCTAGTGGATACAGCCACCGGCGCCGCTGGCTCTATTCCCTTTTCTTATACGCCTATCGGCATGGGGCACTATGCCCTGATGCCGCCGATCTACTGGCTGCCGGACGGATTCACTTTCTACACCCTTACGCCGGAGGGGAATGACGAGGGCGACATCTTCGCGCCGGACGATAGATTCACCATCTGGCGCGTCGACACCAGGTCGGCCACGGTTGAAGCAGTTGAGACGTACACCGGAAGCATGGTGAGCGTCCGCTTCTCGCCGGATATGCAACGTCTATCATTCTGGACGCAACGCCCGGACAACGTACGCACGCTTTACGTGGCCGATCTGGAACTCGGCGAACAGGTGGCTTACGACAGGCTTCCCAGCCTCGAATTCCTGGACTGGCATCCCGACTCGAAGCAGTTTATTTACTGGGAATTTCGCGAGAAGGCGCCGCTTCTGGGTCATCTCTGCCGGCCCGCTACGCCTCTTGAAGGGGTTACGATTCCGTTGGTAGGAACGCTACACTGGATAGACGCTGATCGCTTCATTGCCGTCGAGGGCATGCGACGTGGGTTTGAGGTGGAAGGGCCATGGGAGATACACCTGCGTTCCGTGACGGGAGAGGACCTTTTGCTAGACACGGTGGAGGGCAAGGCGCCACAGGTTGGTCTTATAGAGAACTGAGGAGCCATTGAACAACTCACCATCTTCATGTATCCTGTGCAGCATGGAACTCACTGTTGGTCAAAAAGCGCAGCGCAGTTTGGAGTTGACGGCGCTGCACGTGCAGACGTTTGCCGAGATGACCGGGGACTATAATCCGCTGCACTTTGACCCGCAGTTTGCCGCGGGCACGAAGTTCGGGCGGCTGGTGGTGCAGGGCGGATTGACCACCGGGCTGCTGCACGCGCTGGTGGCGATGGATATGCCCGGGCCGGGCACGGTTTTTCTGAGCCAGGACTGGAAATTCACCGCGCCAGTCTTCATAGGCGACACGATCACGGCCGAAGCCGAAGTACTCAGCATTCACGACACGAAGCCGGTGACGCAGCTAAAAGTGCAGGTGACGCGGCAGACGGGGGAGACGGTGTTGGAGGGGGAGGCCTGGTGTTATACGTTTGCGAGTGAATAGCGTAGAACGAAATTGCATTTCGTTCGCCCGATTCACATAATTGGGCGACTCGCTACGACGCCAACTCCCGCAACGCCTCTACTACCCCATCCACCTCCTCCTCCGTGTTGTAATGCACGAACCCAATGCGCACCAGGCCGCCTTTTTCCAGTAGGCCGAGACGCTCAATCACGGCCAGCGCGTAGTAGTGGCCGTCCCAGACGAAGATGCCCTGCTCGCCCAGGCGCTGCGCCACCTCCAGGGGCGAGTAGCCTTCCAGACTAAGTGCGAAGGTCGGAGCACGTTGGTGCAGGCAGTCGAGGGCGGTAATGCCGTAGACGCGCAGGCCGCGTATCGTGGTCGCGCCTTCTAGAAAGCGGTGGCTCAAGCCCATTTCGTAACTTTTGATGCGCGCAAAAGCCGTTTCCAGTCGCACCCGCCGCTTCGCGCCCTCGCTCGTGTTCGTAGTAACGGCTTCAGTCGTTTTCGCTCCAATAGCGGCGAGATAATCCACCGCCGCCCTTACTCCCGCCAAACTCTCAAAGCTCTGCGTGCCTGTTTCCCACTTGCCGGGCGGATCGTCGGGAGCCGGGCGTACTTTGTATGCGTCCAGGCGCTGCAGGTGCTCGTACATGCCGTAAAGGATGCCCGTGTGCGGACCGAAATATTTGTAGCTGCTGGAAACGAGGAAGTCGCAGTCCAGGGCCTGTACGTCAATCATGTTGTGCGGCGCAAAGTGGACGGCGTCCACGTAAACCAGGGCACCTGCTTCGTGGGCCAGCCGCACAGCGCGCTGGACGTCGGGGATGGTGCCGACGGCATTCGAGGCGTGGGTGATAGCCAGCAGGCGCGTGCGCTTGTTCAACAGGTCCGGCAGTTGTTCCAGGTGTAGTGTGCAATCTTCCGGCCGAAAGTCAAGCCAACGCACTGTCACGCCGCGGTCTTTGGAAGCCAATAGCCAGGGAGAAATGTTGCCGTCGTGGTCCAGGCGTGTGACGATGATTTCGTCGCCTGCCTGCCAGGTGCGCGCCAGGGCGCGGCTGAACGCGAAGGTGAGGCTGGTCATATTCTGTCCAACGACGATCTCTTCCACGCGGCGGGCGTTGTAGAAATCTTTCATAGCCTGTCGCGCCGCGAGTTCGACGGCTTCTGACTGTCCGCTGCTCGCAAAAGCGCCGCCCAGATTGCTGTAACCGACCCGCATCACTTCGCTCATGGCGTCGATGACGGCCTGCGGCGCCTGCGTGCCGCCGGGGCCGTCCAAGTAGACGGCGGGCCGGCCGTTAACGTTGCGCTGCAGCGCGGGAAATTGTTCACGAAGGGAAGTTGGATCGAATTTTTCTCTGCTCATGCGGCGTATTATAGAATTTAGCGATCGTTTGTCACACGTCCGAGTCGTTTTTAACTCCCCCGGTTCTCGGCTATAATGAATAGTAGTCATATTCCCCTCTTTCCAAATTGCCGGAGACACGCATGCGATATAGCAAAGATTTGATTGGCAAGTCCATTGTGAGCATTGACGAGGGGCGCCACATGGGGACGGTGCGCGACGTCTACCTGGATCAGAACTTGGAGTGGCTGGCGGGCGTGCACCTGGGCAAGGAAGGGCTGCTCAGCCGGCGCTCGCTGCTCATTCCGCGAAGAGACATCGCCGTGTTCGGCGTTGATTTCGTGCTAGCCAGGAGCAGCGACGTGGTGACTGACGACAAGAAGCTGCCGGAATCAGAAAGCTGGCTGCGGCTGGATCGCCTGCAAGGGCGCGAGGTGGACACGACCGGCGGCACGAAGGTAGGCGTTATCGGCGACGCCATTCTGGACGAAGAAGGCCGTATCAGGGCCTTCAGCCTCTCACGCGTCTTCGTGGAGGGACCGGTGGCGGAAAGCCGCACCATTTACCAGGCCGCGATTGTAGACAAGGGCCAGGTAGATGGCCTGATGACTGTGGACCTGGCAAAAGTGGAGCAGCAAAGTCAGGCGGGAGAGATCATCATAGAAGAAGAGGCAGCCTTGCAGGCAATCACGCCCCCGGCCGTGCCGCCAGCGATGCCGGAGGATCTGCCGGCCGAAGAACTGATGGAACCATCTCCATTTAGGCTCGAAGAGGAAGAATAGGAGGCTCACGATGTTAAACCTGGCTGTGTTGCTCGAAGATAGTGCCCGTGAATGTCCCAATCACACAGCCGTCATCTTTAACGAGACAAAACTTTCCTACGCGGCGGTCAACGCGGCGGCCAACCAGGTCGCCGGTGGGCTGGCCGGCCTCGGCATCCATCCGGGCGACAAAGTCGCGTTGTCGTGTCCCAACCTGCCCTACTTTCCCATCGTCTATTTCGGCATTCTCAAAGCCGGGGCTGTGGTCGTGCCGCTCAACGTTTTGCTGAAGCCACGCGAAATTGCCTACCATTTGCAGGATTCCGATGCGAAGGTTTACTTCTGTTTCGAGGGTACGGAACAACTGCCCATGGGCCAGATGGGGTATGGCGGCTTCCAGGAAGCGGACGGCTGCGAACATTTTATTGTCATTACGGCCAACCCGGCGGCGCAATCGCTTATCGAAGGCGCGCAAACGTTGGGCATGTTGATGCACAACCAGGCGCCAACGTTTGCCACGGTGTGCACGCACAGCGACGATACGGCCGTGATTCTGTACACCAGCGGCACGACCGGCAAGCCCAAGGGCGCAGAACTAAGCCACATGAATATGCTAATGAACGCGCGCCTGGCGGACAACATGTACGAGGTCTGCTTGCAGGAGGACGTGCACCTGGTGACGCTGCCCCTGTTCCACTCCTTCGGCCAGTCGGTGCAGATGAATGCGGGCTTCTATGCGCGGGCCACGCTCACGCTGTTGCCACGCTTCGATCCTGGCGCCGCGCTGGGCATCATGCAGCGCGACGGCGTGACCTTTTTCGCCGGCGTACCGACCATGTACTGGGCGCTGCTCAACTATCCAGACGCCGAGAAGTTCGACCTGCAGCAGATCGCCAGCAACCTGCGCCTGGCGGTTTCCGGCGGCTCCGCCATGCCCGTGGAGGTTATGCGCGGATTCGAGCAGCGCTTTAACGTGCAAATCCTGGAAGGGTATGGCCTGTCCGAAACCAGCCCCGTCGCCACCTTTAACCGCCTGGACCGGCCTTCCAAGCCCGGCTCTGTGGGCCTGCCGGTGTGGGGTGTGGATGTCCGCGTCGTGGACGAATATGACAATGTCGTGCCGCAGGGCGATTTGGGAGAGATTGTGATCCGCGGGCACAATGTGATGAAGGGCTACTACAACAAGCCCGAGGCAAACGAAGAAGCATTTCGCAACGGCTGGTTCCACACCGGCGACATCGGACGCCTGGACGAGGAGGGCTACATCTACATCGTAGATCGCGTCAAGGATATGATTATCCGCGGCGGCTTCAACGTCTACCCGCGTGAAGTGGAAGAGGTGCTGATGACCCATCCCGCAATAAGCCTTGCAGCCGTGGTAGGAGTGCCGGAGGAGCAGTTCGGGGAAGAAGTGAAGGCCTTTGTGGTGCTGAAGGAAAACGCGGAAGATGTTACTGAAGAGGAAATTCGGACCTGGGCCAAGGAAAACATGGCCGATTACAAATACCCGCGCTACGTAGAGTTCCGCGACACGCTGCCGATGAATGCCACGGGGAAGATCCTCAAACGCGATCTGCGAGGGAGTTAATTTTAGTATAGTTGGTGAGCCGTCTTCCTGAGTGACACGAAGGATCTATTTATGAGTAACAATTGTAGCGTTAACTTTTCTCTTAGCGGCGAGCAGAAAATGCTGCAGCAGCTCGCGCGCGACTTTTCGCGCAACGAGATCGCGCCGGTAGCCGAGAAGTATGACAGGAGCCATGACTATCCCTGGCCTATCGTCAAGAAGGCACAGGAAATGGGTCTGACCGCATCGAATATCCCGGAAGAATACGGTGGGCTGGGCCTGAGCCTGGTCGACGAGGTTATCGTCCAGGAAGAGCTCGCCTGGGGCTGCTCGGGCATCAGCACGGCGCTGGCGATCAACGGGCTGGCGATACTACCCATTCTTATTGCCGGCAACGAGGAGCAGAAGCAAGAATACAGCGGACGGTTGCTGGACGGGCAAATGGCCGCCTACTGTGCCACGGAGCCGGAAGCTGGCTCAGACGTGGCGGGCATCAGGACCACGGCGCGTAAGGAGAACGGCCATTACGTGCTGAACGGCAGCAAGA
>JAICPS010000030.1 GCA_025929715.1 Anaerolineae bacterium
CGGATGGGTGTCCGCGAGCACGGTCAAACGCAGCAGGTCGTCCAGGCTCCGCTGGCTCAGAGCGATACTGAAGGCTTCGTCTAACCAAATGCTTTTGTCCCCAAGCAGATAAACGCGCAAGAGCGCGCCCGCCAGCGTGACGCCCAGGAGCAGCCACGCGGCGCGGCTGAGTCGCACGTTGACTCTGTCCATCAACCTGTTTAATGGCCCACGCTCTGCGAAAGTCGAGTCCACATCCACTCCCTATCCCTGTTCAGCCGGTCGTTGCACTGCGACGGCAGGGCGAAGATTGGCATACCTGGCGGGCAAGATTTCGATCAATGCCGAGCGCAGCGCCGACAGGTAAACCAGTCCGTGCCAGGCCAATAGCAGGGCAAGCAAGACGCCCTCGCGGTTGCTGCGCTGGTTCAGTACCAGCGGGATCGCCGCCAGGCACACGATGCCCAAAGTTGCCTCCCAGGAAGCAGCACCAAGCGCCCGCGTCAGGTTCGAGCTCACTGCAAATTTCGGCGTGCGCAGGAAGGCGCCGGTCGGCTTCCAGATGGCCGCTGCGCAAGCACGAGCCACAGTCAGGCTCATTGCCAGCATCGCGCTGAACGCGCCAAGACCCTGGCGCCAGGAGCAGCCGGTGGTCAGGCGCAAGGCCCAGGCCACGCGCAGGATGCCGGTGGTGATCGACAGCAGCGGCACGAGTAAGATCCACTCTGTGAGGCGCCGGATGGGTAGATCCCAGCCGCCGATAAAAGCCAATGCCGTGATCAGCAAAAATCCGGTAAAAATGAGGAATAGAAGATCGTTGATCCAGCCTAGCAGACCCATCAAGTAGCTGAGGCGTTGCGGCATCTGTAGGGGCGGTTCGCGAAACGCCCCTACACCACGAACCGCCCGTAAGAGTCGGCTGCTTGCTGGCCACGGCGCCAACTGGCGCCAGTAGCGCCGCAGGATCTGCATACCGCCAAACGCCCAGCGATAGCGCTGCTTTTTGGTATCTTCAAACGTGGTGGGCAGCAGTCCATATCCATAAGCCTGGTTGATATAGATGCCCTGGTAGCCCTTGCGCAAGAGGCGCAGGCTGGCCTCGGCGTCTTCGGTGATGCACCATTCGTCCCAGCCACCAATGCGTTGCAGCGCTCGCTTGCGGATGAGGCCCATCGTGCCGCAGAAGATGATCGCGTTTCGCTCGTTGCGCGAGCGCATGCTGATCTCAAAGAAAAAGCGCTGCGCCAGCGCGCTGAATTGCGCGAAGAGATTGGCGTCGTCATTTATGAACGCCTGCGGCGTCTGCACGAAGGCCACGCGCGGATTGCGAAAATAGGGCGCGGTCTCGCGCAAGAATTTCGGTTGAACCACGTAGTCGGAATCGACCACGGCGATGATCTCGGCGTCGGGCGCCGTCTGCGTGAGCGCGAAATTGAGGGCGCCTGACTTGAAACCAGGATAGTTTTGCAGGTGAAAGACCTTGATGCCCGAGCGGTGGCAAAAGTCGATAATGGGCCGCCACAATTCGTCGTCGTCCGTGTTGTCGTCCACCATAATCACTTCGTAAGAGGGATAATCCAGCTTGCGCAGCGCCGTCAGCGTCTGGATCACCATTTCCGGTGGTTCCGCGTGCGCCGGAACGTGTATCGAGACCTTGGGCCAGTAATCGTTTGGGCCGGTGTGCGGCGGGCTGTAGCGCTGCCAGCGCAGCCGGCACATCACGTCGAGCACTTCAAAGGCAAAGTAGAGTGTGAGGATCACGACGACCAACTCGGCTACGAACAGAAAGAGTGAAACTGCGATTACGGGTAGGTCGTATCCGCCAAAAATGATGGCGTCGGCTATCTGGAACAGAAAGAGCAACTGCGCCAGGCCAAAGGCGACCAGAAAGGTGTGCCCCCGCGTGTTCCAATCGCGTAGCAGGGCCCAGAGCAAAGCACACGCCAGGCCGTAAGCAATCCCAAAAATCACCGCCAGTTGGAGATTCGCCCGCCACACAAAATAAGCCAGCGAAGAGGTCAGCACTACAAGGGCCAGATATTTCGCGCCGGTCCGCTGGGATTCGCCCTCAGGGTGATGGCCTGTTGCCAGCAACCACAGAAGGCTTATCACCGTGGCTGCGACGAGGTAATAAAGGAGTTGCTGCATACTCAGTCGGCTCCCAGTTGCTTATGGCGCGACGGGCTGTTCACATTCCTTTATCCCGCCGAGTGAGGTACATGCCGATTGCCACGCCTAGAGCGAGCAGCGCCACGATACCGCCGACCGTCGCCGCGGCGACCACGATGAGGCCAGTTGCCGTGAGTCCACTTCTGGAGGACACCGTCGCACCCGGAGGAAGCGTGACAACGACACTCGCTACAGACGATCCGTACGCCTCCGGCGTCGCCGTAGCGATCTCGAGCGCATAAGCTGTTGCCACGGACTGCGTTGGGGTTGGCGGCTCATCCATCACAGTCGCCTCGGTAGTCGATTCCACGGTGGCAGCCGCAGCCACCGCAGCGCCACCCGGCGCAACACCCCACACCAGGTTGCCGTCAACTTCTAGGGTAACCCGATCCCAGGTCTCGTACTCCTCGATAGGACTGAAACTATAGTGGGCTTCCTGTGCAATCGGCGACCAATCGGTGCGATTGAAGCGGATCTTTATCTCGCCGCTGTCCGCTCCACTGTCAATGCTGCCCGCTCCCGCGCCAAACGATATGCGTAAATAGCGGGCGCCGTCCGCCGCGCTGCCAAAGTCGCCCATCACGTTGCTGCACCCGACGGCGGCCCAGTCACAGTGGAAAACGAGCGAATCGCTATTTTCGTCGTCAAGCCAGTAGAAGAGCTCGACGTTTGCCAGCGCCACCGGATCCGGCCCCTGGTTGGTGATGATAAATTCCGGTTTGGCGTCCTGACCCCCGGCCGCAGCATGCGGCATCCGGAAACGAACCTGCAGCGCGTCCGGACTGACCGCCGGCGCCGTTGGCGGGACTGCGGTCGGCGCCTCCGTGGACGGCGCTTGGGCAGTCGCCGTGCCGGCAGGCGTGGCGTCTGCAACGGGTGTAGCACTCTGCCCGACAATATCACCTTCCTCGCCTATGGGGGGAAATTGATAACTGGAAAGTAACTCCTGCTTGGCAGGATCCACGCTTTCCCAGTCGTCCAGCAGCAGCCCGCCTGTATCCCCTGAATTGGGATTCAAGGTCCAGTAAAAGTAACTGAGGCTGTGCTCGCGTAGATAGGAGACCAGCGCGCGCTGCCAGATGCCTTCTTTGTCTTCACCGACAGATCGCCCACCGAACTCGCCGACGATGACCGGCGCGATTTCCTCGCGCACCAGGTAACCCCAATGATCATCCCAGATTTGGGGCAAATTGTCCGGGAAATTGGCTTCTTCGAACCAGGGCTGCGGGTATACGCCCGGCCCATAGACGTGCGTGCTGTATACCAGCCTGTTGGGCACGTTCAGGCGCACCGGGTATTCACGCGCTCCAAGCAGGTTGCCGCCCCACCAGTACCAGTCGCCCTCATACTGTTCGATGCCCTGCACGATGATCAACCAGTCGGGATTGGCCTCCAGAATGGCATTCCCGGCGCGTTCGGCCGCCAGCCGCCAGTCAGTAGTCGGATCGCCCGTGCCCCACGTCGCGGCGCCGTGTGGTTCGTTGTGTAGATCGGCGCCGATCACCGTTTCATCGCCGGCATAACGCTCGGCCAGCATCACCCAGTCGGCGATCCAGCGCTCTTCAGAGTACTCGGCCGTATACCACAACTCGGACTGCGCCGAAGCGCCCGGCCTGTGCCGGTCGAGCATGATCCTGATGCCGCGCTCCCCGGCGCCTTCAACGATCTTATCCATGATCTCCAGGCCGCTCAACCCCTCAAGATCGGGATTAAGCTCGTAATTGACGGTATTCGGGATGCTCGAAGGCTCGAATAGCGCGTTGCTATAGGGCAGGCGAATCGTATTGAATCCAAGATCGCGGACCTGGTCCAGCATATCCTCCCAGTTGCGGGCCCACAATCCGTGCGGCGCGAAACTCTCCGTTTCCAGGCCAAACCAGTTGATTCCCGTCAAGATCACCGGGTTGCCGGCGGCGTTGACAAGCTGGCTACCCTCCACGTGTAACATCCCCGATTGTTGGGCGCCGGCCGGCGTGGCGTCGCGCAATATGATGCCCAGCAAGAAGACGGTTAACAGGCTCACGGCCCTCCATAAGAAATCGGACCGTCGCAGTATTAGACCAGGCTCGACTTCCCAACGACTTATCAAGCGGGTGATAAGATTGGATAAGCAGTTAAACATGTTGTGATCGTCATTATCCCGCCGGCCGCAGCGCCGGTCAATCAGTGTAGGCCGCAGGTGACCGGCACTTCAAAAAGTGCCGGTCACCTTATCATAAGTAATCATACTATAATAAATAAGCAATAAGACGATGGGTTCAGTGAGAGTCCCCTGAGAGGAATCTTGATACGTGTAACAGTGAGAGATAGGGAGCAGACAATCAGCTTTCTTGCCCCGCCCGCAATCGCCGATCGCCTCGTCGCCGGTTGTGCGGCCAATCCTACGACGGTCGGGGAGCTGCTGCTGGCTACAGAAGTCTTTCAGCGAGGCATCGCTTCCAACGTGATGGCGAGCTTGATGGAGTTTGACAAAGCGCTTCATCGCCTCGGGCCCGCGTCTGCGTATGAGGTCATTATGGCCACGAAAGGCGAAGGAACGGTACAGAACGCCTTTCAGGTGGTTGATAATCAAACAGAGGTCGCAGCGTTCTTAGCCGTCGACCGCGGGCTGATCATCCTCGACCTTCGCGCGCGCACGATTCGCGCCTCTGAAAATCTTCAGGTCATGGCCTCAGGCGAAATCCTGGCCCATAGCGGCGACGAACTCAGCGACCGCGCTATCACTTATATTCTGCCTAAGGAATGGTCTATTGAGACGTTGTAGATTCGGTTTGTAGTCGGCGCTATAGAGGCTGGCGGGGCACTAAAGAGCCTCATGCGAAGCTATTGCGCGCATTAGGGTTGTGGTACAGTGAAATGACAGTTGCCGTCGGCGACGGCGCAGGTCTGGAGCAGTTCATCATTCAGCAACACCTGGAAGAGGTCGCCTTCCTGTAGACCCTGGAAGAGCGGGTCTGTCTCTCGTGTCGCCAGCCAGCCGCGCAGGGTGTCGCATTCGGCTGGCTTTTTGGGCCCACCATTGGCAGCGGAATCGGTGCTCAGCAGTTGCAGGCAGTCGCCGGCAGGCAGCGCGCTAATCGCGGCGCCGGCGACCCGCCGCCATTGGCCGGCGCCAAACGAGGGCGAAATCGAACCGTCACTGGTCACACGGCGCAGCGCCAACTCCGACAACGAAACATGGCCGTCCGAAATATTTATCAGTGTCACGACGCCGTCTCCGTACAGCATGCGCACATTGTCCGCAGGGGTGGTTGGTGTGGGAGCTGGGGTAGCCGTTGGCGTCACAAGCCCGCGTTGCAGCGGCGCAAAAGGGAGGTATATCGACGCTGGAGAAGTCGCCGAAGAAGCCAATCCGGCGAGTTCTTCTGCTTCGGCCGGCGATTCCGGGCGCAGCGCGGTAATCAGCGCCGGTCCCCGAAGCGCCAGAACCGCCAGCAACGCGCATATGACAGCCAGTAGAGTGACTAGCGCGAAGGCCAGAGCCGGTCTGGCAGTCAGCCGGCTTTGCAGCTCCTCCCAACGCGATTCAATTTGCTCCCGGACCCGAACCGGCAAGCCCACTACTCCCCCTTTACTTTCTTCCGGCGCTACTGACTGCGCCGGCTCAGGCTGTGGACCGCCCACCGTTGCCGCCGGCCCTATTGACGCTATTAATGCCGCAACGGCCGCTTCGGGGGTGATAACGGATGCCATCGACCTTTCGCCACGCCCCGGGTCACCTTGCATCGCCTTCTGCAGGGCCGTAACAAATGCGGTTGCGGTCCCATGACGCCTGTCGGGATCTTTCGACAGCGCCTTCAGTAAGACCGGCTCCACGCCGGGGGACAGCTCTGGATTTACGTCGCGGGGCGCTGGCGGCGACTCGTGGATGTGTTGCATCAAAATCGCCACCGGTGTCTGAGCAGTAAAGGGTAGGCGACCGGTTACCATTTGATAAGCCGTGACGCCGAGAGCGTAAACGTCGCTGGCCCCGGTAATCATTGCGTCATGCCGAGCCTGTTCGGGGCTCATGTAAGCCGGCGTGCCACTGATTGCTACGCCGCCCGGTTCATTAGCTTGCGACTGTCTGGCGATGCCAAAATCGGCTAGATAGGCTTGATCTTCAGCGTCAAAGAGGATGTTGCTGGGCTTGAGATCGCGGTGGATGACGCCCTGGCTGTGAGCATAATCCAGCGCCGCGCCAATCCGGGCCAATATGCCGGTCGCCGATTGCACTGGCGGCGGCGCCTGTCGCAGCCGCTCGGCCAGCGACCCGTGCGGCATATAGGCCATGACGATATAAAGCTGCTCTTCATATTGCCCAACTTCGTACACCGGCACGATCGCCTTGTGTTCCAGAGTGGTGATCACAGCGCCCTCACGCTCGAAACGGGCGCGGAAGCCTAGATCAGTCAGATACTCGCTGCGCAACAGTTTGAGCGCCACGTCGCGCTGTCGCTCAAGGTCGCGGGCGCGATAAACGGTCGCCATGCCGCCATGGCCGATTGCACCGATGATTTCATACCCGGCAATTAGCTCGCGCAATATGCAACTCCACTCCCGACGGCTCTGATTCCTTTGACGACCCTATCATACCAGTCTCGATACACCGCTCCAATTTGTATTTCGTCTGTGGGCACCGGCGTGCATCTGCAGCAAATTACCGTATAAAGGAGTCACCATGACCGCCGACACCTGGCGTGCGCACCTCGAATTCGCCACAAAAACCGCCTGGCAGGCCGGACAATTGACCCTTGGCTACTTTCAAACGGAATTGCAGGCAGATCTCAAAGAGGACGACTCGCCCGTCACCATTGCCGACCGAAAGGCCGAAGAGTTGATTCGCAATCGCATCGAGACTCACTTTCCTGATTATGGCATCGTCGGCGAAGAGTTCGGCGAAGCAGCGGCGCGGGGCGGCCAAAGCCGCTGGGGCCAAAGCCGCTGGATCGTCGATCCAATCGACGGCACGCGGTCCTTCGTGCGCGGGGTGCCACTTTACGCCGTGCTCATCGCGCTAGAAGTAGGCGACGAGGTGCCCGTGGGTGTGGCCTACTTCCCTGCCATGGGAGAGATGCTTGCCGCCGCCGATGGCCTCGGTTGCTGGTGGAACGGCCGCCCAGCCCGCGTCTCCGGGGTGCAGCGGTTGTCCCAGGGCGTCATTGCGCACACCGACGCTCCCGCCTTCTCACAGTTTGGCCGTGAAAGCGAGTGGCAGCGCTTCCAGGCCCGCGGCGCCACTTGCCGTGGCTGGTCAGACGCCTACGGGCACATGCTCGTCGCCACCGGGCGCGCCGAAGTGATGCTCGATCCGATCATGAACGTCTGGGACTGCGCCCCCTTCTTGCCCATCTTGCGCGAAGCCGGCGGCTACTTTGGGGACTGGTCTGGGAACGCCACCATACGCGGAGGCGAGGCGCTAAGCACCACGCAGACGCTGCTTCCTGAAGTTTTGGCGTTGATCGGTGGCTGAGTCGCTTGACGTTCACCTGGTTCAAACAGATTAGGCGCCAAGCTCGCCGGTAAAGCCATCGCGCGCCTCTACTTCATGAGACACACATCCGTATAGAAAGAACTTTCCTGTTGTACGAACATAGCCCTGCCAACCCAGCGAGGAAAGGCGCTCCTCCAACTGCTCCGGCTCATAGAAAATCTTTACAATCTCGAAGGTGCGACCGTCATTTAGCCTGCGCTCAACCCGGCCGCTCCGGTTGATCTCGCTTTGATCCTTGGCGCTTGTCTCCCGGTTGAACAGACTGTCAACAAAGAACGCACGGCCATTGGGTTTTAGCGCTTGCGCGACCAGTTCCCAAAACGCCTCAAATCGCTCCGGCGGTACATGCGACAGCCAGAAGCCGAAGAAGACAAAGTCATACGTTATTGCCGGTCGCCATTCATACAGGTCGGCGACAATATACTCAACATGCGAGGAGTCAACCTGTTGCCGGTTCAACGTTATCACCTCTGGCGAGGCGTCGACCGCCGTTAAGGAGGTGGCAATCGCCGCAAGTTGTCGCGTCCAGATGCCCGTACCACAGGCCAGCTCGAGGATGTCACCGTGCGGCCCTAAAGCTAACAGCGCTCTTTCCACTGCCGCTACCTCTCGGAACCAGGATTGACGAAACCGTTCGCCGCGGTCGTATCGTCCCTGGCGCAGGAACCACTGATCATACTCCGAGGCGCGTGCCCGGTAGTAGGCGATCATCTCGTCGATCAAGGCGTTACTGTTGTCCATGATTACGAACCACTAACATCTCTAGAGACTTACCCCCTACGACTCCTTTTTAGACTCTGGCAGACCCGCATTTTCGGGGAGAGGCCCCGCCATTACAGCCTCAACGACGAAGACGGCCACAAATAGGCCCACCAGTGACAGGAGTTGTAGGATGGCCGATACAGTGCCCAGTGGCGCAATAGCTCGAGCGTGGAGACCCGCTGTACGCTGTCACTCTGCCGGCTTTCAGATGGTGGTTTCTTAAGGCCATCTATCTCATACATCGTTCGCCGCTTCCGCGCGTGCAACACGAATCATGGCTTCCAGACTGCGTTCCACGTCTTCTTCAGAAGTTGCCCATGAGGACACGCTGATGCGCATTGCCGTCCGCCCCTGCCACGTCGTCCCACCACACCAACAAGTACCTTCGGCCTGGATGCCGGCGATGACGCGACGCGTCGTTTGCGCGTCGCCGAACGATACCAACACCTGATTGAGCACGACGTCGTTGAGGATTTCATAGCCGGCTTCGTTCAGCCCTTCGGCGAAGCGTCGAGCGTGATGGCAGCAACGTTCCACGAGCTGGCTTAGTCCTACCCGCCCCTGTGACCTCAGCACCGCGTACACAGGTACGGCTCTCCCCCTTCGTGATTCTTCAGGGACGTACTCGCGTGAGTCGCGCTCGACCGGCGTTTCTTCTATGTAAGCCGCGCCGAGCGTCATCGCGCTCCTGTGCGATTGGGGATGAGCGCACAAGACGACGCCGCAATCATAGGGTACGTTTAACCATTTGTGCGCGTCAGTCGAAATGGAATCTGCGCGGTCGATACCGGCTACGAGGTGGCTAAAAGACGGGCTGGCAGCCGCCCAGAAACCAAACGCGCCGTCGACGTGCAGCCAGGCGCCTCGTTCGGCGGTTTCGGCCGCGATGGCCTCCAACGGGTCAAAGGCGCCCGTATTGACGTTCCCCGCCTGCGCGCAGACGATGCAGGGGCCTGTCGTGCTGCGCAGCACTTTCGCCAGCTCATCGGGCCGCATACGGCCCTGCGCGTCGGCCGCCACGCGATGCACACGCTTGCCCCCAAGTCCGAGCATGCGCAGCGATGTGGCGATCGAGTAGTGCGACTCTTCGTTGACAATAACCTCGATGGGTGGCGCCCCAAACAGGCCATCCGCCTCGACATTCCAGCCAACCTCCTGCAGGGTATGGTGGCGCGCGGCCGCTAGCGCTGTGAAATTAGCCATAGTGCAGCCGGTCACGTAGCCCACGCTCCACGAGGACGGTAAGCGAGCGATCTGAAGTATCCAATCGCTGGCGACCTGCTCAATCACGGCGGCAAAAGGCGACAGAACGTGAAGTCCGACGTTCTGGTCCCATGCAGATACGAGCCAGTCGGCGGCGGTTGCTACCGGCAGGCTGCCACCGACGACGAAACCGAAATAGCGCGGGCCCTGTGTAGAGATGGTGCCGTCACGCGCGGCTTCGGCGAGCGATTCGAGAACATACAGGGGATCGTCACCCTCATTTTTAAGAGACGCGGCAAGCTGCCGCCGAAGCTGTTCGGTTGTAGCTGTGGCTTTGACCGGCCGGTCCCCTACAGCGTGAAGGTAACTCTGTGCATGCATCGCGGCGCTTTGCAGCAACGAATCTCTTCGGCTTGTGGCGAATCTGATCGGCTCGCTCGAAGTTCTGTTGTACCGTGTTGTCATTTTGATCCTACCTTGCGATTTGGGCTATTCTTCAATTTGCCAGATGCGCACCACGCGCTGGCTGATGATGGTCGTCACCGTGCGTCGCCCAGTAGACTTTGGCAGTGGGCCAACAAGCGCCGTGCTTGTGGAGCGCGCTGCCGGCGCTTCGTCCACCTGGCTGAGGCGGCGACGTAGCCAGCTGAGGCCGGCCTCGGCGGCGAGCGCCACCAGGCTCACGGCAACGGCGCGCCCGACCTGCTGCAACGACTGCGCCGGGAGCAGGCGCCCTGCCGCAAGCGTCAGATCGGATCCCGCTCGTCGCGCCAGGGCGCCTTCCCCCAGACGCGCGCCACATTGTGCGCAGAATCGATTCTCGAGAGCATTGCCCGCGTCACAGCGGGGACATAACTGTTCGACCATGGGACACTCCTTACCGTAAGGTCACTAACCTTGACTTCGAATTTACCTCACAACTTGACGGCCGCCACTCCGTGTATGCCTAGCGTCAGCGATATCTCGCCGCCGTGGTGCAGATCGTGCTCGATAAGGTGCCAGATGACCCATTGGCGCGTGATGACCTCTGGCTCACTGTCGTCTTCTCCTGGGTACGTCTCCTGCCACTCTAATTCGGTCCAACGGCCGATGGCATCGTACATTCCGCGCCAGGTTGTTTCTAAGCCCCTGACAAGCTCCTCCGCGCTTCGTTCTCGGGACCCTCTCCGATCCCACCTGCCGAAGGCAGCAAATTCCTCGCCGCCCTCATCCATCAGCGAATGGAACCAGCGCGCCCGGGCGCCGATCATGTGTCTGGCAATTTCGCCAACCGAGCGCAGGTTTGGAGCAGCGCGAAGCGCAAGCTGATCGGCGTCGAGGTGTCGCAGCGCCTTGATCAACCCTGACTGATAGGTCAGCCAGCCTTCGTAGATTGACGAGGTCAGTTCGTTTGTTTCCATTATTTAGGTCTCGATGCCGCGTTTGATCCAATTCCTGCACAACCACGGAACATTATAGCAGGCACATCAAGCTTTTAAGCCAGTCCTTCGACGAAATCGCGGCGCCAGTCAGGATAGCCGAGTTTCAAGCTTTAAACAGTATACTTTTTTCAGCCGGGTGTTTTCAATAAAGGGTCAGACCTGCCTTAAAAATGCTTGCTGTGCCCGCGCACGTATGTTATGCTGCCTTTATTTGCGATGTCAGACAACTATTCCACTCCTCAGACAACGCATGCAGCAGACTGGATCAGGCTCACGTGTAGACGAGATTTCCGAACAGGTCCGTGCGCTCATCGACGGACAATCGTTCGCCGATGGTCGCTTGCCCTCGGAACCGGAATTGACGCGCATCCTGGGCGCCAGCCGCGCGACTGTCCGACAGGCTCTCTCACAGCTTGAAGCAGAACGGATCATTACACGAAAACATGGGGTGGGTACGTTCGTCAACCAGCGCGTCTTGAATATCGGCACGCGCCTTGATCAGGTCTGGGATTTTCAGGAAATGATCCAGATGGCGGGTTACGAGCCTGGTGTGCGTCACGAGTCGCTCTCCCTGAGGCACGCATCCGACGCGATTCTCACCGCCCTCTCCCTGCCCTCCGAAGAAGAAGTGCTCACCACGGCCAACGTCTTTCTGGCAAACGGCGTGCCCGTCATCTACTGTGTAGACGTCATCCCCGCTCGCCTGGTGCGCCAGGCGTACAACGACGAAGAGCTGCACGGCCCGGTCTACCGCTTTCTGGAACGGCGCTGCCGCCAGCGTGTCGACTACAACATCACTGAGATCCTGGCGGTCGGCGCAAGTGAGGCTATTGCCCGCCGCCTCGGCTGCGATGCCGGCGCGCCCCTGCACTTTTTCGAAGAGATCGGCTACAACGCCGCCGGCGAACCGATCATCTATTCCGAAGAATACTATTCACCGTCCTTTTTTGAGTTCAAAATCGTGCGCAAATTGACCACACGCAGCTCTCAGTGAGGCAGTTGCCGTGAGCGACCGCAAGCATCGGGTCATCTTCCAACCCATGGGCGCCCGGACCGAAGTCGCGGAAGGCGCCTCGTTGCGCAGCGCGGCGCGCAGCATCGGCGTGGCCATTGACAGCATCTGCGGCGAGCGCGCTACCTGCGGCAAGTGCAAAGTCATCGTCCAGCGCGGCGACTTTACGCACGATAATCTGGTTTCCGACATAAACCACCTTTCGCCGCCCGACGCCGGGGAGCGGGCCTACTGGCAGCGGCGGCGCAAGGGGCTGCAGGCGCAGGGAGAAGATCCCGATGCCTTCCGGCTTTCCTGCCAGGCGCGCGTCTGCGGCGACGTGGTCGTGCGCGTGCCCGAAAGCAGTCAGGCCGTGCAGCAGGTGGTGCGCAAAGCGGTCCGCGCCCGGCCGGTCGACGTGCGTCCCACCCTACGCAAACTCTACCTGGAGCTGGAGGAGCCCACCCTCGAACAGCCATTAGGCGACTGGGAACGGGTCAAAGCGGCCCTTCTTCAGGCCGATCCTATCACGCGCGGGCCACACCAATTGCCGCTCGACGGTGAAAAGCTAACCATCGACCTGGCGCCGCTGCGCGAGCTCAGCCGCGCCCTGCGCCTAAAGGAGTGGCGCATCACCGTCACCGTACGCGGCAGCCACGAAGTGGTGCGTGTGGAGTCCGGCTACAGCGAAACACTGGTGGGCCTGGCCGTGGATATCGGCACCACCACCATCGCCGCCCATCTCTGCGATCTGCACAGTGGCGCGGTACTGACCACCGAAGCCGCCATGAATCCCCAGGTCGGCTACGGCGAAGACATCATGTCGCGCATGTCATATGCCGCCGAAGAAGACGACGGCTTGCACACGATGCAGACCGCAGTTCTTAAGACTATCGATCGTTTGTCGCGCCGCGCGGCGCGCCAGGCAGGCGTCAAGGCAACGGACGTGATGGAGATGGTAGTCGTGGGCAATACCACCATGCACCATCTCTTCCTGGGCCTCGATACGCTCGCCCTCGGCCAGGCACCCTACGTGCCAACGCTGCACAGCGGCCTGGAGTTGCGCGTACGTGACTTGGGACTGGTCTCGGTAAATCCTGGCGCGTACGTCCACCTGCTGCCCATCACCGCCTCGTTTGTCGGCGGGGACAGCATGGCCGTTTTGCTGGCCGAAGGCCCACAGCGCCAGGACGAGCACTGGCTCATCGTCGATGTGGGCACCAACGCCGAACTGGTCCTCGGCAACCGCCGGCGACTGGTCTGCACCTCCACGCCTACAGGGCCGGCTTTCGAAGGGGCGCACGTCGAGTATGGCATCCGCGCGACCGACGGCGCCATCGAGCGCGTAGAAATCGATGCCCAAACCCTGGCGCCACGCTTCAAAGTCGTCGGTTCGGACGTGTGGTCCGACGACGCGGGAAGTAGCGGCGAGCACCCTCTGGCCCGCGGCATCTGCGGCTCGGGCATCATCGACGCCGTCGCCGAGCTATACCGGGTAGGCGTCGTGGATGCCGGTGGACAATTTCGCACCGAACTCGAGTCGTCCTATCTGCGCGAAGGTGAATACGGGCGCTATTACGTGTTGGCCGAGACCCACCAGACGACCATTGGCCGGGAAATACCGATCACGCAAGAAGACGTGCGCCAGATCCAGTTAGCCAAAGCGCCTCTTTATGTCGCCGCCCACTACCTGCTGCACGAGTTTGGACTGGAGAGGCCGGACCGCATCCTGCTGGCCGGCGGCTTTGGTAGCCACATCGACCCGCTCAGGGCGATGCTAATCGGTATGATTCCCGACTGCCCACTGGACCGCGTGCACGCCGTGGGCAACGCGGCCGGCGACGGCGCGTGGCTGGCCCTGGTCAATCGTGATTGCCGGCAGGAAGCGCGTGACCTGCTGCGGCGCCTGGAGCGCATCGAGCTGCCGGCTCTACCTGGATTTCAGGACCAGTTCATGCTGGCCCTGCACTTTCCGCATATGGTCGATCCGTACCCGAATCTGGCAAAGATCGCGCCGGCGCGCGAAATCGATCCCATGGTCGCCCGGCTCTATGGCGACAACGTGCCCACCATCGGCTCTAAAACCGTATAACGATTTTGTAAATCGTTAGTCGTGGTACGGTTTGAAGCGCCGAAACGAATTACAAATTCGTTTTACATCGGTCGTTCACGAAGGAGAACAGCATATGGCAAATGAGCAAACGTATCTGGAAGAGGTAAAGCTGGCGATCATCGACGGCGACGACAAGGCCTCGGCCGTCGCCACGCGAGACGCGCTGCAGGCGGACGTCGATCCCCTGGCAATTCTCAACGATGGTCTGATGGCCGGGGCCGACGTGGTCGGCCAGCGCTTCGAGCGCGGCATTTTCTTCCTGCCGCAACTGATGCTTACCGGGCGCGCCCTGAAGGCGGCGATGGCCATCATCGAACCGAGGCTTCAGGAGCGCTACGCAGAGGACGGCGGCAATAAAGCAGATACTGGCGTCGTGGTTATGGCGACGGTAAAAACAGATATTCACGACATCGGCAAGAACATCGTCGCCTCCATGCTCACCGCCTCCGGTTTCCAGGTGCACGACCTTGGCGTCGACGTGCCCATCAAGCGCATCATCGCCACGGCGCAAGAAGTAAACGCCAACCTCATCGGCTGTTCCGCGCTGCTCACTACCTCGATGCCCTTCATGCGTGATCTGGTAGACCTCCTGGTCGCGATGGGTGAGCGCCAGCGCTTCAAAGTGATGGTCGGCGGCGCTTCGGTGACGCCCGAGTTTGCCGAGAAAATCGGCGCCGATGGCACCGCGCAGAATGCCGTGAAAGCGGTGCAACTTGCGCAACGGCTCATTCGAGCGCAGCGCGAGCAAATAGGAGTGTCTGTAAGATGATCCTCAGCTATCTGGATATTATCGACCGCGCCAACAACGGGCCCTACATTTCCGAAGATAACTGGGACCTGGAAAAGGTGGCCATGACCACCATGAAGATCGTCGAGAAATACGATCTGGCCTGGAATCCGGAAGAAATCGTCACCGACGATCCGGGTCTGGCCGATACGATTTTCGACGCCGGTCTGGAGCTGGCTCAGACGCTGGGCGCCTATTCCCGATCTACCGAGCGCATTATCGAGTTTGAACCGGGCGAGTTGGAGCTGGGCATGCGACTCATGCCCCAGACGCTGGTCATGGGCGAAGGTAAAGATGCGCGCACGCTCTACGCGCGGCGCATCATGGATGAACGCCTGCCGCTGGTGTGGGCCGGCAATCCTGGGGCGCCACATCCAGAAGAGCTGTTCGTTCCCGCCGTCCTCAGCTGGGCGCAGGAACCGATCGTGGACATGATTACCTGCGGCACCCTGGTAGAGGTGGACGGGCGCGAAGTTCGCACCGAAGATCCCATCGAAATCATCTCCACCCGGCGCGAATTACAATATCTGCGCCAGATACTGCGGCAGGTGGGCCGCCCCGGCATGGGCATGCTGGCCGCGCAAAGCAGCGTTTCCGAGTTGGGCGACCTTGCCACGGCGCATCCAGATTACCTGCGCCCCTGCGACGCGCACCTGGTACCGATGCTGAACGAGCTCAAGATGGACAACCGCAACGTGGCCCGCGCCGTCAACTCCCTGGAATACGGCATGCGTAACGCCTCGCTGCCCTGCGTCATCGTCGGCGGTCTGGGCGGCGACGCGCCGGGATCGGCCGTGGTCAACGTCGCTTCCTTCATCATCTCTAACCTCACCTGCCTCTCCGACTATCACCTGTGCCATCCGATCCACATGCTGCACGTTGCCACCACCACGCGCAGCGTGCTATGGGTGGAAAATATCGTGCAGCAAGCCTTCGCCCGCAACGCGCCCTGCATCATCGTATCCGACATCTATCCCAAGAGCGGCGCTTGCACCCGCGAGCTGCTTTACGAAACGGCCGCCAACGCCATCGTCATCACCGTCAGCGGCGGCCACCTTGAAGGATGCGGCTCGGCCGACGGCAACGCGCCCAACGGCACCGGCCTCGAAGCCCGTCTCATGGGCGAGGTAGGCCACGCAGTAGCGCGCCAGGGCGTTTCCCTGCAAGAGGCCAATGCTCTAGTGTTGACGTTGTTGGAGAAGTACGAGCACGTTTTTGAAATGCCCAACGGGAACCCAGGCGCGCGCATCGACCAGGCTTACGAACTGCAAACAATGCGCCCCGTTCCTCAATGGGAGCAAATGTACAAGGAGGTGAAAACGGAACTACGAGAAATGGGTCTAGTGACACTGACCTGACGTTCATGGTACCATAACGGCAGGTCGCAAATGTAATCAAGGGAGGCTTTTTGAAATGAGGAGGATCGTGCCATGCTTCTTTACTTAATCGTCAATCTCGTGATTGTGGTGGCGCTGGGATTTATCGCCCGCAGCATCGGCCAGTTCAACAAGACCGGCGGCGGATGGAACTTTGATTATTCCACCCGCGACATTGTCATAATCGCCGTCATCGCTGCCATTGCCGGCGTCGTCAATACCGGCACAAGCACTGTATGGACGCTTGCCAACTCATCGATGGGACCGCTGGGTGGTGCCCTGCTGCAGGGCGCCTTCATGTGGGCCTATATCCTGGCGGCCTGGCTCGTGCGCAAACCGGGCGCCGCTCTTGCCGTGGGCATCATCGAAGTCGCCGTAGAAGTTTTGCTTGGCAATCCTACAGGCATTGCCAGCCTGGGCTGGGGCGTTACCCAGGGTCTGGGCATCGAAATCGTGTTGGCTCTCGTCAACTACCGCAAGTTTGACCTGATAACCGCCATTTGCGCCGGGGCAGCCGCGTCGCAGCTGGGCACCGTGTGGACTGCTATTCTCTTTGGCTGGGACCCCGCCTTTGCCGGCGACGTCTGGCTCGCCGTTCCCGTCAACCTCATCTCCGGCGCCATTCTCAGCGGCGTCATTGGCCATTACCTGGCCCAGGCCATTGCACGCACCGGGTTGGTCCGCGCGGCGGCGACCTGACACAATAGCTTGATATGCTGAGGGCCGGTCTCCGGCCGGCCCCAGCTATCACTATCAGAGGGACCATGCCGCAGCCGGCGACAGCCAATACATCGCAAAACCAACCACTCGTCAACATCCAACATGTCAGCTATACGCATTGGAACCAGACGGAACCAACGCTGCGTGACGTCTGTTTGCAGATCCAGTCGGGAACCCTGAACGTGCTCGTCGGCCCCAGCGGCTCAGGAAAATCAACCCTGTGCGATCTGTTTAATGGCGTCATTCCCCATCTCTACGGTGGCAAGCTCGAAGGCGACGTATGGATCGGCAGTGAAAACACCCGGGGCGTCAAGGTAAAAGATCTCTCCCGCGAGGTGGGTCGCGTCTTTCAGGATCCCGAGACGATGTTCGCCACCCTGCAGGTAGACGACGAAATCGCCTTCGGCGCCGAAAACCTGCGTTTCCAAGTGGAAGCGATCCAACAGGCGGTAGAAGAACTGTTGTTACAGACCGACCTGCACACGCGCCGTAACCATCTCGTCTGGAATCTTTCCGGCGGGCAGATTCAGAAGCTGGGCCTGGCTTCCGTGCTCGTCATGCGACCGCGCCTGATCGTGCTGGATGAGCCCACCTCTAACCTCGATCCCGGCGCCACCCACAGCGTGCACCAGATGCTCCTTGCATTGCGTGATGAAGGCATGACCGTTCTACTGGTCACGCGCGAGCTGGACGAGTTTCTGGCAGAAGCCGACCAGCTTCTGGTCATGGAAGCGGGCCGCATTCTGGCAGCCGGGCCGCCGCGGCAGGTTCTGCGCGACCACGGCGCGTACATGATCGACTCCCTGGGCGTCTGGGTGCCGGAAACAAGCACTATCGGTATTGCGCTACACGAAGAACTACCGCTTGACGGTGACATTCCCATTACAGTGGACGAAACCTGCGACTTACTCTCCGGCTTTGAATTCAGTCCGCTGTCTGTGGATACCAATCTTGGCAACGTCAGCAGCAATCACCGAAAATCCGGCATCCAGTCAGCGGACCGCCCACTGGTCGTCTCCGAAAATCTGCGCTACGTCTATCCGGGAGGGGCCGAAGCGCTGTGCGGCATTTCGCTGCAGATCGATCCCAGTGAGTGGCTAATGATCGTCGGCCGTAATGGAGCCGGCAAGAGCACGTTGGCCCGCCTGCTCGTCGGCCTAGCCCGACCCAGCGGCGGCACGCTCACGCTTTTCGACCGGCCTGCAGCCCGCTGGAAGATACAGGCGCTGGCCAACCACATTGCCCTCGTCTTTCAGAATCCGGAGCACCAGTTCCTGACCGATTCCGTGGCCGACGAGATCAAATACAGCCTGTTAGCGCACGGCGTCGCAGATGGCGCGGAAACAGAGCGCCGCACCGCCGAGATGCTGGGTATGCTAGATTTGAAGGAGGTCGCCGCCGATCACCCCTTCTCGCTCAGCGCCGGCCTTAAGCGCCGCCTGGGCGTGGCGACGATGCTTGCCGGTGAGCCGCAGATTCTGCTGGTAGACGAGCCCACCTATGGCCAGGACCGCCAGATGACACACACCCTGATGACCCTGATGCGCGAGATCCGCGCCCGGGGCGTGGCCGTGGTCATGATCACCCACGACATGCGCCTGGTTCAGGAATATGGCGAGCGCGTGATCGTCATGAGCGAGGGCGCGATTCTGTACGATGGCGCCACGCCGGGCCTCTTCGAGCGCGACGCTGTCCTTGAAGCAGCCAATTTGCGGCGCACTATTCTCCACGAGCTGATTAATAACTTGCGCCGCAAGGGGATCGCCCTGCCCGAAGACCTGCGCAATTCGGGTGACTTTGTCGAGCTTCTAAGGGGCTACAAGTTAGGCCAAGAAGTTTAGCCTTTTACATATGAGAGTTTTTCGGCAATTCTGCCTTCAAGGAATCGAAAAACATCCACGCCACGAACGTGCCCGGCAATGCCCTGAGCATCCACCCAATGGTAGATCCATCGTTGCACAGCCCAGCCATCGCCGACGAACATATCTTCGATTTCAATATTCGCCTGTGGTGACGACTGAAAGAACGCTTTCCAGAATTGTTGCACAGCAACCTGACCCTCGTACCTTGTTCCGTCAGGAGGCGGGAAGGTATTCTCGAAGACGCAATCATCTGTCATCAACGCCATCATACCGCTTGTATCGTGACGATTGAATGCACTGTTGAACTTGTCTAACAGCCTGGCTTCCTGAGAGGTCATTAGAACAGTATAATCGTTTTGTGTCTGCCGTTTCAATCTGGAAGAGTGACAATAATGGCCGAAACCAGCTACAGTTTGCAATATATCGAACGCGATTCTCCCCTTCATCGCGCCTATCCGCTGGTGAAGCTGGGCTGGGTGTTTCTCGTCGCCGCCGGACTCTTTCTCTACCGCGAGCCGCTTTCGGGCGCCATCATGTTGCTGCTGGTGTTGTTGACGGCCGTCGGCGTGGCGCGAGTGCCGCCGTCCATGGTCATTCGCAGCTCCAAACTTATCTTTGGCGTGGGCATTTTGCTCATGTTCTTTCATTTCTTTGCCGATCCCGGCGAACCCGTCTATCACGTTGGTCCATTGACCATCACCGATGGCGGGCTGTATGAGGGGCCGATCTTTTTCTTTCGGCTTTCTGTCGTCGTCCTCGCCAGTTTCGTGCTCATCTGGACCACGGATATCCGCGATCTGATGGTCTCTCTAACGAAGGCCGGCATACCCTACCGTTACGCCTTCGCCGTTTTTCTCGCCCTGCGCTTTCTGCCACTCGTCCAGCGAGAAGTTGACGCCGTGAAAGCGGCGCACGCTATTCGCGGCCGCGCCAATCGTTCCAGCCTGGTACACCGTTTCAAATTATGGCAACGCTACATGTTCACGGTGCTTATTAACGGCCTGCGCAAGGCTGAGGCCACAGCCACGGCCATTGAATGCCGCGGCTTCGGCGCTTACCCCGACCGCACCTACGTCAAAACCGTCACCTTCCACGCCAGCAGCCTGTGGCTCCCCCTACTCTTCATACTCGTCACCGCCGCTCTCCTCT
The DNA here is from genome assembly GCA_025929715.1 of Anaerolineae bacterium. Lineage (GTDB taxonomy): Bacteria > Chloroflexota > Anaerolineae > Promineifilales > Promineifilaceae > JAAYYY01. The sequence goes on from JAICPS010000030.1 coordinate 20,006, forward strand.
ACTTTGAGCGCCTGCTATAAGGTTTCAGCGCTTCCCGGACCAATTCCCAAAACGCTTTAAATCGCTCCTGTGGCACGTGTGATAGCCAGAAGCCGAAGAAGACGAAATCATACGTTTTTGCCGGTCTCCATTCAAATAGATCGTAGTACTCGATCATCTCGTCGATCAAGGAGTTATTGGTGTCCACGCTTGTCTATGCCTGAAGAGCCACCGCCCGTAGCGGCTATCATTGTATTTTAGGAAGTAGTTCATTCGTGTTTTATTCATGGACAAATCTCTATAGCTCTATGCTACTGTGATAAAATGTCATAGTGGTAAGGCGAGGCAAGTATAGTATCAGGCCGCTTAAACAATCATACTCGCACCTTATTTTTGCGCACAAGGAATTCTCCACGAATCAAGGTAGATGTCGGTGGGGGTAAGCTGACCGCAATTGTAAAAGACCATGACGGTAACATCATTGGGCTTATTCAATCGCAGTAATTACACGAGAGAAAATTTGCTTTGCGTACACCAAGCTATACGATTGAACCGATCGGTTTTATCCGCTCTGAGCTGACCCGACTTGAGGATGCGCCACGTCAAGGAGACGAAGGGGCTCCGGAGGCCTGGTTGGAACTCATGCCGCAGGCAGCGCAGGGTCTCACGGGCATTATTGCCGGCGACGAACTGATCGTGCTGACGTGGCTTCACCTCGCTCGCCGAGACGTGCTACAAGTGCATCCACGGGGCGACCTCGCCAGACCGTTAACGGGCGTGTTCGCAACACGGTCGCCAGATCGTCCTAACCCGATCGGGCTGCATCGCGTTTCGGTTTTGGAAGTCGGGGAGCAGAAACTGCGGGTTGCGCCGTTGGAGGCCATCGACGGTACGCCCATCGTCGATATTAAACCTGTACTTAGGGGGTCGGACCCATCAGATCGATGACCACAATTAACAGAGGCAGTCTGTGACCACGCATATTAGCAGGCGTCTCATGTGCATTCTGGCCCATCCCGACGACGAGACGCTCGGCGTCGGCAGCACGGTGGCCAAGTATGCTGCCGAGGGCGTCGAGACTTACGTTCTCACCGCAACCAGAGGCCAGCGCGGCTGGAACGGCATTCCGCCTCACCATCCCGATCCCGAAGGCGTGGGCCGTATCCGTGAACAAGAGCTGCGCGCTGCGGCGGACATTCTTGGCGTGTTTGAGGTCTGCTTTCTCGATTATTTCGACGGCGACCTGGACCAGGCGCCGGCCCAGGAAG
>JAICPS010000651.1 GCA_025929715.1 Anaerolineae bacterium
GCGATACGGAATGGCTGCCACAGGCGGAGGGTAAGGTGGTCAAGGTTATCTCCGCCCTTTTGCGGCATTTGCCTGGTGATAAGTATCGCTATAAGGTGATCTTCATGCGGCGGCACATGCCGGAGATCCTAGCCTCGCAGCGCAAGATGCTGGTCCATCGCGGCGAAGACGCCGACAAAATGGACGACGAGCGGATGGGAGAACTATTCGGGAAGCATCTGCGGGACGTCGAACAGTGGCTGGAGCATACTGACAACGTGGACGTGCTTTACGTCCACTACAGCGACGCATTGCAGGATCCGCAGACAACAGCCGAGCGCGTGGCGCAGTTTCTCGGTAAGGACCTGGACGTCGAGCGAATGGTGGGGGTGGTGGATCCGAAGCTTTATCGGAATCGGCGGGAGGAGCTAAACCGCTGAGAGCGAAGAGGGCGCGGAGAAAAATTTGTAGCCGCGGATTCCCTTCCGCGCGCCCTGAAGCATCACCCGGACGCGAAATGGAAACCGCGGCTACCCCTGCACATCATATACCAGATAGTAGCGACTACCGGTGCGTTCAAAGCCGGCGCTCTGGTAAAGGTTAAGGGCGGGCTGATTCTGGCGCCAGAGGCCGACTGTGGCCTGGCGCAGACCGCGCTCGGAGAGCCGTCGCAAGGCAGTCGCGAGTAGGGCGCGGCCTGCGCCCTGCCCCTGATGTCTGGGCACAATTCCCATTGGTTCGATCTCGCCTGCGGCGGCACGGCGCACGCGCAGCCAGGCAAAGCCGATGGGCTGCTCCTCGGCAAAGAGAAAGAGCAGGTCGTCGCCGTCGCGCAGGTCGGCGGCGGCTTCGGTCCGGCTGTAAGGCTGGTACCAGCGTGTGGGGGAGAAACTCTCTTCGTAGAGCCGCAAAAAAAGGTCCAGAGTCTGCTCGCGTGGGAGCGACCGCAGCCGGCAGCCGGGAGGCAGCGTGGAGGCCGGCTCGCTTTCCGTAATTGGACGCTCCATCTGCCACTCCTCGTGGCCCAGGCGAAAACCGTGTTCCTCCAGTAAGCGCGCGGTCACGGTCTGGAGTGATGGGACGGCGCGCGTCAGCTGGCGCACGGCGCGGCGGTCCAGGCTTTGCAACAGTGTTTCGAATAACAGAGCGGCGCCGCCCAGTTGGCAGGCGTCGTCGTGAACTTCGCCGTGCAGCTCGAACAGGCCGGGCAGCCCAGGAACGGGGAAGATTGCAGCGTAGCCCACAGGTTCTTTGGCATCCAGGAGAACCCAACCAGCACCGTCCGCATCCCGCAATTCGGCAAACGAGGGCGCCTGGGGCCAGCGGCGCGCCAGAGCAGGCGCATCTGAAGCGCGATAAGGGCGCGCTGTGAAGTGTTGCCCGCGTCCATCACCGACCCAAATCGTCACATCAGAACAGTCCCAACGCGCGCCGCAATTGGGACAGATCACCTTGCAGTGGCGTTCGATCATCTCGAAGCCGCAGCGGTCGCATTGCCAGACGCGGAGGTCGCTCATCAGCCTAATTTTAGCCCATTTTTCTGTTGACGAAACCGGCGATGTTGACTAGACTTGACTGTTTGCTGTGGGGCCGACTCTGCACCAGCCTAAGGGTTTCGTGGAGACCGTCAATTTCAACTGGAGCGACACCCGTTTTTCCATCTGCACACTGTGCACCGCAACCTGTAGGCGTAGCGTAAGGAGAAGCTACTGATGATCGTGGGCATGGACTTTGGCACGACGAACTCCGGTATGGCCGTGTACGATGGCCGCGAGTTGAGGCGGCTGCCGCTGGACCTTTCCAACGATAACCCCCGCATCGTGCGCACCGCGCTCTATATCACCAACGAGCAGGACGTCTTCGTGGGGCGGGACGCTGTCAATCGCTATTTCGCGCACAACGTGGGCCGCCCGGTGAAGCTTCAGAAAGTATGGGTCGGCGAGATTGAAGTGATCGCTGACCTGGTTTACTTCGTGCAGGACGCCTACGTGTGGACCGACGTGATGTCGCCAGGACGGCTATTTCTCTCCTTCAAAACCAACCTGCGCGACCAGGAATATACGGGCACGGTCATCGGGCAGTTCTTTTATCCGCTCGAAGCGCTGGTCGCCCTTTACCTGTATGTGACGCGGAGGAGGGCCGAGGAGATCCTGGGTCACGAGCTAAAAGAGGTAGTACTGGGCCGGCCCGTCCACTTCGCCGACGACGTGGAACACGACAACCTGGCGCAGGAACGCCTATTGCGCGGCGCCTTCCAGGCGGGGTACGAGACCGTCTATTTGCAGCACGAACCAATTGCAGCGGCCTACCATTACGCCAGCCTTTCCGACCGCCCGCAAAACGTGCTCGTCTTCGATTTTGGCGGGGGCACGCTTGATATCACCATCATGCGTCTCGGGCAGATGCGGCTCGGAGATGGCGCGCATCAGGTGCTGGCGACTGGCGGCGTGCCTATTGCCGGCGACATCTTCGACCAGAAGTTAGTGCGCGCGCGGCTGCCGCGTCATTTTGGCGAAGGAAGCAAATA
>JAICPS010000450.1 GCA_025929715.1 Anaerolineae bacterium
CGATGCCCATTTGCTCCAGCATATGCACGGTATCCTCCGTCGCGATGTTTCCTGTGGCGCCGTCGATGAACGGGCAGCCGCCCAGGCCGCCGGCAGCCGTATCAAACATACGCACCCCACGCTGCAGCGCCGCCAGCACATTCGCCAACCCCATTCCGCGCGTGTCATGCAGGTGCAGGATAATTGGCAACGCTCCGCTCACCTCCTGCACCGCGTCCAGCATCTCACTCACTTTCCGTGGATTGGCCAGCCCTGAAGAGTCGGCCAGCGCCAGCTCGTCCACGCCCAGCGCCAGAAAATGGCGCGCAATGTCCACCACCGTTTGTGGCTCAACGTCCGCCGGCTGTTGATAACCGAAGACGCATTGGATGCCGGCGCGCACGTGCATCCCGGCCGACCGCGCCTCGGCGTGCATCTCGTCCCACTCCTGCAGCGCCTCGAGTAGCGAGCGGTTGGCGTTGCGGCGGCTGTGCGCGTCGCTCGCCGACACCGAAATGTCGACCTGGTCGAGCCCTGCATCACGCGCCCGCTGCAGCCCTTTCAGGTTCAATGCCAGTCCGCTATAGACCACGCCCGCCCGCCGCGGCAGCATCGCGCACACCTCTTCGGCGTCGGCCATCTGCGGCACGTAGCGGGGATGTACGAAAGAGGTCACCTGGATGCGCTTCAGCCCGGCATCAACCAGCTCCTCCACCAGCGCTACTTTCTCCGCCGCAGCAAGAATGACCTCCTCGCGTTGCAGGCCGTCGCGAAGCCCGACCTCAATAATTTCGACGGAGTGTGGAAGCATGTTTAATGTTCCATGTGCACGTAATACTCGAACCTGTCTCCGCGATAGGAGGCGTGAAGATACTCCACAGGTGTACCGTCCGTTGCGATTGTCACGCGATGGATGACCAGCAGTGGGCAAACGTTATCTGTACTCAGTTGCAGCAATTCAATCAATTCGGGGTCCGGTTGAACCGCTTCGATGATGCGGTGTGATTCGCTGAATGAGACGTTTAGGTGCTCGGTCAGGTATGACAGCGAGTTATCACCCTCTGTCATGTACTCGGGTTCGATCTTTGCCGCCAGCGGATATATCACGTAACAATGATGCACGCCGATTACTTCTTCGTCCGCCAGGCGCAGGCGGTGGATGTCCAACACTTCTTGATCCTCGCCGATTTGTAGCCCGGTTGCGACGCGGCGACCTGGGAGCACCCGTTCCATGCCCAGGAGCTTCCAGCCCGGCTCCAATCCGCGGGCACGGAGGTAGCCTGTCAGCCCTGCGGAACGTTGTGGTCCATGGCGCACCTTTGGCTGTGCCACAAACGTCCCGGTTCCCTGCCGGCGGTACAGGTAGCCGTCTGACACCAGTTTCTGCAAAGCTGATCTGACCGTCGCTCGGCTAACGTCGTACCGCTCTCCCAGCTCTTTCTCAGTCGGGAGCGCCTCGTTCGGCGGCCATTCGCGATCGCCAATTCGTTTTAGCAAGATCTGATAAAGCTGGTGATAAAGAGGGAGCGGGTTGTTTCGATCGATTTCGGTGATCGCCAGTTGAAACCGGGCCGGTGCATTGAGACCAGGAGCAGATGCAAAGTCAAAGAGGAACGTATACCCGTCTTTAGCCGGACTTTGAGACATCGATCGTTTCCTCAGTTGTAAGCCCAGATGCGGCGTAACTTGCGCTGGTGGGTTAGTGGTCAGGTTGTCATGATAACCTTACTTAGTACATCTTATAACAGCAGATTGACCCTTGTCAAACAACGCCAGGGTTTTTTCCGATCGTGTTGGCTATTGGCTACACCATTGGCGTCCGTCGGACGCGGGGTTCGCCATGCCTCACCGCCTATGGCGTCAGCCGTGACCGGTCGCGCGGAAACAGTGTCGTCAGCCGCAGATTACTCGCGCCCAGTAACTGCATCAGCAGGCGCTCCAGGCCGATGGCAAAGCCGCCATGCGGCGGCATGCCGTGGCGGAACGCCTCCAGGTAGGTTGCAAACGGCTCCTGCGGCAGCCCCGCCTTCTCCAGCGCCGCGACGTAATCCTGGTGACGGTGCAGGCGCTGCCCGCCGGTCACCAGCTCCGTACCGCGAAAGAGCAGGTCAAAGCTATTCGAGAAGCCAGGGCGCTGCGGATCGGGATGCGTATAGAATGGGCGCTTGGCCATCGGGTAGCCGGTCACGAACAAGAAGTCGCTGTTATGCTCCTCTCGCGCCCACTCGCCCAGCCAGCGTTCATCCTGTGGCGAGAGGTCCGGCTCGCCGCGCACGTCTAAGCCATAATTTGCCAGGATCACCTCCTGCCCCTCCGAAAAATGGATGTGGGGAATTTTCTCCGGCACAACTGGCAGCTCCGCCTCGAGCAGCGCCAGCTCCTCTTCGTGCGCGTGCGCCAGCCTGTCGAAAATGCCCGCCAGTACCTCGCGCAGCAGCGCCATGACCGTGAAATGGTTCTCTACGAAGCCAAACTCCACGTCCAGGCTGACGTACTCGTTGATGTGGCGCGAGGTGTCGTGCGGTTCCGCGCGAAAGACAGGCCCCACTTCGTAGACCCTTTCGAACACGCCGACCATGATCTGCTTATAAAATTGCGGGCTCTGCGCCAGGTACGCTGCCTTCCCGAAATAGTCCACGACAAAAACGTTGGCGCCGCCTTCCGTCGCCGAGGCCACCAGCTTGGGCGTCTGCACTTCCGTGAAGTGGCGCGCGTCCAGCGCCGCGCGAAAGCCGGCCATCGCGCCCGCCCCCAGCCGAAAAATGGCTCTCCGCCGCGGGTGCCGGTTCAGCACCACGGCGTGGTCCAGCAGAGTAGGCAGCGCGACCTTCAGTTGCCGCTTGTAGAGCGCGGCAGGCGGCCGCACCACCACCGGCGTAATCACCTCGATCCGCGGCTCATGCAGCTCGTACCCACCCGACGCCTGCTCCGAAGCCACCACCTCTCCTTCCACCGCGATTACACTTTCCTCGCTCAGCCCTTCCAACGGCGCCAGCGCGCCCTCAACCTCCGCCACCGCCTGCACCGTCCCCCAGCCGTCGCGCACGACCACAAACGTAATCCCGCCCATCCCCCGCAACGCGTGCAGCCACCCGTACACCCGCACCCGCCGCCCGACCTGTTCATTCACCTCCACCGAACGAATCAATCGCATTATTTACTCCTTTGCAGGACACGCTGTTACTATAAAGCCCACCGCGCGCACACCACTCCGTTAGTGGTAGGCACTTCAGCGCCCTTACCGTTCGCACGACCAAACTACGCTCGGGCCGGTCTCTGACCGTGCCTCTCTCCGAACCTCTGTGCACCTCTGTGCAGATCTCCGTGTAGCTCTGTGTAACGCTGTTTTTCTCCGTCGCAGTGCCTCGCCTCACAAGGCGCCCGCCGCTATCAAACAAAAAACCCCCGTCCGTCAGGAGGACGAGGGTTACTCGTGGTGCCACCGCCATTTACCGACAGGCGCTAACTTGCTTGCCGGTCTCTGTGAGTCTGCAATAGACCTGGCGCAATAACGGGCGCCGCCCGGAGCTGGCTAATAGGCGGCTTCTTAGCCGCGTCGGCCTTCCGCCGGCCGTTCACCAGTCGGCTCAGGGGTGTCGCCGCTCAGGCCGACGCAGGCGCTTCCAGCACAGCCTCACGGCCGGCGCCACTCTCTTTGCGCCCGGCATCCCTGCCGGCACGTCCCCATCATCGCCATTGTCCTCTAAAATTGTACGCTAGAGGCTATCATAGTCAGGCGGCGGGTGTCAAACGGATCCCTGTTTGTCCCACTTTTTGGGGCGCTTTTCCCTTTTTGCGTGCCCGATCTAGCCGGTTCTGACGATGTGCCCTTCCCGCCCCTGCCGTATAGTGGTAGTAGTTAGCAAAAGAAAAGCAAGGAGCCTCAAATGGAACGATTCAATCAGGTCGGCGCTATCGGAGCGTTGCTGTTGGGCAGCGCGCTGCTGGGCTATGCCATCTACGAGCTGGTGTTGTGGCCCGCCGCGGGCTTCCCCACCGACGACGTGCAGGTGATACTGGCCGGCGCGCCAACGCTGCGCATCGGCCACTTGCTAAAATTTGCTGACGC
>JAICPS010000653.1 GCA_025929715.1 Anaerolineae bacterium
GCTTCCTGGCGAGCGGTCTCTAGCAGCTTGACGTCCAGCAATGACGCCATGCGCAGTTCGGGAAGGCCGCTCTGGCGGCGGCCGAAAAACTGGCCGGGTCCGCGCAACTCCAGGTCCTTCTCTGCCAGCATAAAGCCGTCGTTGCTCTTCTCAAGCGCACGCAGCCTTTCCTCCGCGTCGCCGCCCGCAGCGTCGGAGATCAGCAGACAATAGGACTGGTGCTCGCCGCGCCCCACGCGGCCGCGAAACTGGTGCAGCTGCGACAGACCAAAGCGGTTTGCGCCTTCGACGACCATCACCGTGCTGTTGGGCACGTCCACACCCACCTCGATGACCGAGGTAGAGACCAGAACGTCGGTATTACCGCTGTAAAAGTCGCGCATCACAGCCTCTTTTTCCTCGCCTTTCATGCGCCCGTGCAGCAGGCCCAGCTCCAGGTCGGGAAACACCGCTTTTTGCAGCCGGCGGTGCTCTTCCACCGCTGCCACGGCTTCCACCTTGTCGGTCTCTTCCACGAGGGGGCAGATAATGTAAGCCTGCCTCCCCTTCTGCACCTGCCCGCGTACGAAAGCGTAGGCCCGCTCGCGCTCGCTGGGCCGGATCCAACGCGTGGCGATTTCCTCGCGTCCCGGCGGCATTTCGTCCAGCACCGACAGGTCCAGATCGCCATACATAGACAGCGCCAGCGTGCGCGGGATAGGAGTGGCGCTCATCACCAGCAGGTGCGGATTACGCGTCGCCCCGCCGGGCCCGGATCCGTTAGACGCCGCCCCCTTATCACGCAACGCGGCGCGCTGGTCTACGCCAAAACGGTGCTGCTCGTCAATGACGGCCAGCGCCAGGTTCTTGAACTGCACCGCTTCCTGAAACAGGGCATGCGTTCCGACCACGATGTCGACGCTGCCGTCGGCCAGTCCGGCATAAAGCGCTTCGCGCTGCTGCGCCGGGGTGCTGCCCGTCAACAGTTGCAGCCGGATATCCAGCCCTTGCAGCATTTTGCCCAGGCTTTGGTAATGTTGTTCGGCCAGGATCTCTGTGGGGGCCATCAGCGCCGCCTGCGCGCTGCTGGCCACGGCAATGACCATCGCCGCCGCGGCAATTACCGTCTTGCCCGCGCCGACGTCGCCCTGCAAGAGGCGATTCATCGGCACGTCGCGGGCCAGGTCGCCGCGAATTTCATCGACGACGCGCTGTTGCGCGCCGGTCAGTTCAAACGGCAGGCTGCCCATAAAATGTTGCAGGCTCTCCTCGCCAAGGCGCAAGGGCAGCGCAGGCTCTGACTGCCACTCCCGCCGCTGCCCAAGCATGCCCAGCTGCAACAGGAACAGCTCGTCAAACGCCAGGCGCCTGTGCGCCTGGTGCAACGTCTGCTGGCTTTCAGGAAAGTGTGCATTGAAGAGCGCGTGCGGCAGCGAGAGCAGAGATTGGCGCTGACGCACCGGCTGAGGCAGTGGATCGGGCACGCGCGCCGCCCAATTGTCGACAACTTCCTTCATGATCTGGCGCATCTTGTTGCTGCTCAACCCCTTGGTCAGCGGATACACGGGCACGATGCGGCCGGTGCGCAGCAGCTCCTCGGTAAGTGGCTCCCACTCCGGCGAGTTGAACACCTTGCGACCCATATACTGGTCCACAACGCCGCTTAACACGATGCGCGCGCCGGCCTCGAGTTGGTTCGTCAGCCAGGGCTGGTTGAACCAGGTCGCCTGAATCTTGCCGGTGCCATCGCTGATGATCGACTGCACCAGCGACTGGTTGTTGCGCGTGCGACGCGCACGCGTCTCCCAGATGGTGCCTATAATCGTCACCTGTTCGCCGTATTGCAGTCGGTTGATCGGTTTTAGCAAGCTGTAGTCGTCGTAACGTCGCGGAAAGACGTACAGCAGGTCCCAGATTGTTTCGGCGCCCAGCGTGCTCAGGCGGCCGGCAATGGCGCTGCCCACGCCATGTATGGCCGTAGCCGGCTGTCGTAAGCCCTCTGGATCAGGCTCCACGTCCTCCAGCGTTCTGGGCGCTGCTGCGGGCAGGGTCAGCGGGGGCGCCACCTCCTCAATCGTCTCGTCCGCTATGGGCGCTCCAGCCGGAGTTGCTACCTTCTGGGGCGCCTCCTGTTGTTCAGGTTGGGCCGGCGCTGGGGGGGCGGGCGTCAGGGGCAGGTGCGCCACGCGCTCCTTGCGCCGCTGCAGGCGCTCCTGCAAATTGTCCAATACTTTCGCGCGCGCCTCAATGCCCGGTAACCGCCCGTAGTCTTGCAGCGCTTCCGCGATCTGCTCGACTAGCGCTTTATCCAGCTCATCCCGCGCTTCTTCGCGCGCCTTACCCACCCAGAATGTGGCGAACTGCCGTATGCCGCCCACCACCGCCGTGTTCTTATATCCTTGTTGAGCTTCCAGTCTTAGAACTCGCTCTAACTGTGTGAAGGCTTTTACCATAGAAGTGACCTGATAACGTTCGTAGTCGGCGCTTTAGCGCTAGCCGAGCGCTAAAGCGCCGA
>JAICPS010000740.1 GCA_025929715.1 Anaerolineae bacterium
AGGCTGTCCTTGCGGCCATCCCAGAAAAGCCAGGGGCTGTATGCGGTGCCTACGACGGTCATGGTGCGGCGGTTGGTCGTGCCTACGCCCCGCGCCAGCGGTAGGCCGTCCTGGAAAAGGTTGTCGGGGCTATGGCAGGAGCCGCAGCTGACGGCGCCGTTGGCGCTGAAGCGGGTGTCGAAGAATAGTTGCTGGCCCAGGCGAGCGGCGCGCTCGTCGTCACCGTAAGCATTGGAAGGATCGATGGGCAGTTCGGGCAGCGATTCGATCCATAGCGAACGAAGGGTTGCCACTTCTTCTTGCGACCAGCGGTTGCGCTGACAGGCCACATTGGCCAGCAGCGCGCCGAGGAGCAGGGGAATTGCCACGATTACGATATATTGCGCTTTTGCTTTCATGGTCCATTCTTAGACCAGACAGGTCCTTCGAGACGCTGTCTGATCAGGCCGAATGAATTAGCCTTCAAGCATCAGATTAAAGGAGACTTTGTCCTGTTCGCTGCCTTCGCCAATCAAGAAGTCGACGACCCACCAGCCGCCCATCTGGAATTTCATACCTTCGACCAGATAGTCGCCGTTGCCCAGGTTCTGGGTCACCTGGGGACGGGTGGGCATGCCGTGCCCGTGCTGCGGCATGTCTCCGTCTACGGTAACGGTGGCGTCGGTCAGCGGCTGTCCGTCGGGGGTTTCGATGTGTATGACCCAGGTGTGGAGCTGGTTGATGGCGATTGGTTCCGTTTCGGGAACGATCGTGGCCTGATAGAGGCCGCTTTCGGAGAGCTGCGTCGTGCTGTAATCAAGGTCCGCCGGTACGTAGCTCATGCGCCACATCGTGAAGCCAAGGTAAGCCAGCACGAGTATCGTTAGCGCGGCGGCGGCAATCAGAATGGGGCGCCGCCGCAGGTGAAGCCGGCGCGGAGTAGGCATAGGGAGCGGTCCTGAAACATTACTCATGGTTCTTTTCCTCGTATTATCGTGACGCCAGCACGCCAGCCTCTTCGCTCTCCAGGGACCCATAGGATGGGATAAGTTGAGGTCAGGGACGAAGCCAACGTGTCAACATCGACTCTGTGGGTGTACGGGACTAGATAGTAACCGCCTGCGATTACTGTGTCGTCCGACTTTCGGCGGATATTCAACATCACGCGGCTTCAGGTTCATTCCCTCCATTGTGCGTATCCCGGTCCACCGATAAACCCGCCTAACAAGCACCATCCTATTTCGTGGCGCTCAGCTCTGACGGATAAACGATAAGCGATGAGACCACTTTTTGTGATAATAACGTCCCGGTCGCTCATGCGCCCGGCAAAGAGATTGGTCGCCGCCTTGAGCACGCCAAAGCTCACGATAAACCAAAGAACCGCGGCGCGCGAGACCAGGCCGAACGCTTCCTCGGCGACGAGCGGCATGACGGTATGCCGCAACCCCACCATGGCCCCCACAAAAGCCTTCACAACAATCAGCAGCGCAAACTGCCGCCAGTTAGCGCCGAGGCCCAGTTCTATCCGTTCGCTCTTATGCTGATTCCATGGCAAAACGCCCCTCCTCCAACCGCTCGCACAGCCCTGCCACGAAACTCGCCTGGACATTATAGCAAAACGCCAGGCTCAAATTGGCCCCCCAGTAGAGCGCATCCGCCTTAAAAGGTCGTAGAAGTTGCGCGCCTGCTTCGATTCGCCAGATCATGCCAATCCGAGCTCCAATCTCGCCGCAAATTATGCTGTACTGTCATCGTTCTTCTGGTCGCGGCCGCAGACCCCAACACTCCTGCCTGTCTATCCTCAGAGGTTGGAAAGATGAATACACGTGCCCTTGACGAGCGGGCTCGCCTG
>JAICPS010000356.1 GCA_025929715.1 Anaerolineae bacterium
AGCAAATTGAGGCTGCTGGCGTCTCGGGCGTTACGGACGTCTGGTGTCCGGCCCAGGGCGGCAACCGGCTGCTGGTGATCGTTGCCCTGCGCCAGAAATATGCGGGACATTCCCGTCAGGTGGCGCACGTCGCCGCGCAGTGCGGTGCAGCGGCCTACAACGGCCGCTACGTGATCGTCGTGGACGACGATATCGACATTTACAATCTATCTGACGTGCTTTGGGCAGTCCTGACACGTTCGGATCCGGCGGCGGACATTGAGTTCATCCGGCGCGCCTGGAGCAGCCCGCTCGATCCAATGGTGCCCGCGGGAGCTGTGCCAATTAACAGCCGCGCAATCATCGACGCCACCATTCCCTGGGAGCGCAAGGAGACATTTGCCGAACCTATCGTGAGCAAGGAGCAAGCGGGGAAAACAGTTGAAAAATGGGGATACATTCTTGATAAAAGGAGGTCTACTGATGACAGTTGATCTGGTTGTGAGGAATGGCGTTGTGGTAACACCGGGCGCGACGTTCGAAGGTGGCGTAGCCATCGACGAGGGCATCATTGTGGCGGTTGGTGCCGAGTCGGCGCTGCCCGACGCCGAAAAGTCGTTGGATGCCGGCGGCTCCTACATCTTTCCCGGCCTGCTAGATCCCCACGTCCATTTTCGCGATCCCGGTATGACTTATAAAGAAGACTTTACCACCGGATCGACCGCGGCCGTGTATGGCGGCATCACGAGCGTGCTGGACATGCCTAACGTCAAGCCGATTACCGACAGGCCAGAACAGATTCTTCTTCGCGAGGAACTGATCCACCAAAAGAGCTATGTGGACGTGATGCTGGTGGGCGTGGTCGTGCAGGAAAATGTGGAGCAGATCATTCCCATGGCCCAGGCAGGGGCGATTGGTTTCAAGGTCTTCCTGGGCTCGACCATCGGCAATATTCCCGCTCCAGACGACGGCGTGCTGCTGGATGCGCTGGGCTGCGTTGCCGAAACCGGGTTACGCATCGGTTTTCACGCCGAAAACGATCAGATCCTGAAGCACCGCGTCCGGCAACTTCAGGCAATGGGCAGAACCGACCCCATCGCGCACGTCGAGTCACGACCGGCGATTTGTGAAGCGGAATCGATCCAGCGCATGGCGTTGTTTGCCAAATACACAGGCGCAAAGATTCACATTTACCACTTGAGCTCCAAAGACGGCATGGAGATGATTGGCGATTATAAAAAGAACGGCCTCGACATCACCACCGAGACCGGCCCTCATTATATGTTTCTTTCTGAAGAGGATATGGAAGAAATGGGGCCGGTGCTGCGCATGAACCCACCGGTTCGCTCCAAAGAACATGGGCTGGCGCTATGGGCAGGGATCAACGATGGTCGCGTGGATTTCATCGCCGACGATCACTCGCCGCATACCGAAGAAGAGAAGATGAACCCTGACATCTGGAAGGCAATCTCCGGTTTCGTCGGTGTGGAGACGCTGATGCAGGTCACTTACTCGGAAGCTGTGGTGAAACGGGGCATGTCAGTCAATCATTTTGTCAAAATTTGTTCAGAGAACGGCGCCCGGGCCTGGGATTGCTTTCCACAAAAAGGCTCTCTGGAACCCGGCACTGACGGCGACCTAACCATCTTTGATCCCAACCGTCGATGGAAGATCGACCGGCACCAGCTCCATAGCAAGAACAGAGTGACCCCATGGCATCTATGGGAAGGTCAGGGGCTGCCCGTTGGGACTATCGTCCGCGGTCAGGTGCAGATGTGGGATCGCGAGTTTGTAGCCAACGGCCCCGGTGGAAAACTGATCCGGCCGATTGTGGCATAAGGAGTAACTCTAGTATGAGCATTGCAACATTGGCAGTGGCAAAAGGAACCCCCTACCAGATTGGCTACGCCATTGGCCAGCAGACGGCGCCATTCGTCAGCGCCAATCTGGCAGCCTTCTGGCGCGCGCTACGTAAAGGCGAGCCAGACCGGCAGTGGCTTAGAGACAAGGCGCGCGAAGAACGCGGCCCGCTCCTATATCACCAACTGCATGTTGTACAGACTCGCATAAGCACCGCCTCTCGCCATCAAGGCCTCATGCGTTCCTTGTTCTTCAATTCCATTCTCGGTTAGGACGATAATTCGTTGCACATTCCTCACCGTCGACAATCGATGGGCTATCACAATGGTTGTCCGGTTATTGGTTAGCTTTTCCAAGGACTGCTGTATCGCCATTTCGCTCTCATTGTCCAGCGAGCTTGTCGCTTCGTCGAAAATAATCACTGCCGGATCCTTCAAGAAGGCCCGGGCAATACTAAGCCGTTGCTTTTGCCCTCCTGACAACTTTACGCCGCGTTGGCCAATCTCCGTATCATACCCATCTGGGAGCCTCTCAATAAAGTCATGAGCATTCGCCTTTTTCGCTGCCTCGACGATTTCTTCCAGGCTGGCCTCTGGTTTGCCATAACCGATATTGTCTGCCACCGTCCCCGCAAACAAATAGACGTCCTGATGTACCACGCCGATGTGCCTTCTCAACGAACGCAGACGAATGTCCCGGATGTCCCTGCCGTCGAGCAGTATCTGCCCCTCAGTTACATCATAAAAGCGGGGAATCAAAGAACACAACGTGCTCTTACCCACCCCTGAAAAACCCACCAATGCCACATATTCTCCAGCCCTTACCTGCAGGCAACTGTTCCGTAAGACATAATCATGGCCACTCTTATACCTGAAGCTCACATTCCTCAATTCAATGTTGCCCTGAACCTTGGCCACTTCAACCGCGCCTGCAGAATCCTTGATCTCCGGCTCAACCTCCAGCATCTCGTAAAAGCGATTAAACCCGGTGATTCCGTCCTGATACAACCTCGCGAAATTGACCAGGCGCCGAATGGGCTCCACCAGGATTCCCACATACAGCAAAAAGGTCAGCAAATCGGCCACATCCAGAGATGCATAAACCATACTCACGCCGCCAAAAACCACGACGGCAACCGTAATCAGGTGTGTAAACGCAACCATCCCACTATAGAAATACGCCTCGCTTCGATAACCGTCTCGCCTGCTTTCCACAAAACGGTTGTTTTCGTAGGCAAACTTCTTCTTTTCGATCTCTTCGTTGGTGAACGACTTGACAACCCGTATGCCCGCAAGCGTGTCTTCGACCTGCGCGTTGACATCGCCGATTCGCTCCTTGCTTTTACTCAAAGCGACAATCATTCGCTTGTTGAAATAAAACGCATAAACGGTCATGATGGGCAGAAACAGAAAGACGATGGCCGTAAGCTCAGGGCTGATAGACAGTGAGATGGCGAACACCCCGAGCAATGTCAATAGCCCAATTACCAGATCTTCGGGTCCATGATGAAAAAACTCTGCGAGCCAGAACAAATCAGTCGTAATCCGCGACATCAGCTGGCCCGTTCTTTGGTCATCGTAAAACCGAAACGACAGCCTTTGATAATGGTCAAACAGCTCCCCACGCATGTCGCGTTCCATCAGAGCCCCCATCGAATGCCCACGGTAGTCTACAAACCAGTTGCACAACGTGTGCATGGCAACCAACGCAACCATAACTGCCCCCATCCCATAAACCTGGCCCAGCATCGTCGCCGAACTGCCTTCCAGGATGCTTTTGGTGATGTATCTTACGCACAACGGCAACATTAGCGCGATCGCCGACCCGGCGCATGCACAGGCCAGATCCGCCAAGAGCAACCCCAGGTACGGTTTGTAGTATGATAAAAACTTCCTGCTTCGAGAACTCACGAAATCTCTCCTCAAACAAAGGCGGCGCTGCCGCCGGTCTTGCCTCATCACGTTCTGCACGCGACGCCTGCCTGTATTACCCTGGGAAGAAACAAAAAAGCCACAGGTCAGCGCTGTGACCCGTGGCTCGAGCAGGCTCCCGTTACCTACGCCTAAAACGCAAAAACCACAGGCAAGGCACACCTGTGGCCGGAGAGATTAGCTTTTAGAAGTAAGGAATGATTACCGGTTCCCAGATGCGCCCATACAACGCCGCAGACCATTCGCGGTCCGATGTCCAGTCTGTTGTTGCATGGTTTGCGCACCTCCTTTCACGTCAATGTTGAACCAGTGGAGAGTCTATCATAGGCGCGTCTGAAAATCAACGACTCTCCAAGCGCTGGATTGCCATCACAATTTCCGACGGCGCCTTGTGCCGCGCAAGTGGGTTCAGCCACAGCACATTCGCGCCCGATTGGCGCAAAACGATCCCGCTCAACCGGTGGTACTGCCTGAGGAAGTCGGCTGCGCTCTTAAAGCCGCGCCGCGTGAAGAAATCTTCGACTTTGCGCTCCGCCAGTTGGCGCAGAGTCATCTCCGCGTGGGCCAGCTCCGCCTCGGAGATCTCCCGTTCGGCAACCAGCCACAACAGGTTAGGGATACTCGGTGGCATCTGTCCCACCTTATCGCACAGTACCGCCACCAACTTACGCCTACGCGCTTCGCTATCCTCGTCGTCTAATTCAGTGCTGTAGATGCATCGCACTTCGACGTTGAACGGCGTATGGGTCTTGTAAGTGACAGTAAAATCCGGTCCGCGCTGTTTGGCGGCGATATACTTTTCGTATTCGAGCGTGAATCGTTCTTCGCGCAGCAACAGCGCTGCAGTTTCCAATTCTGCGCGCAAAGCCATCATGCCCCGTTCGTCACGCGCATTTTTTACCTTCGCCCGTATCTTGCTGCGATAGCTCATGGCGAATTCCTTAAATCGACGCGAGCCCCGTACCCAACCCTCAAAGTCGCGATAGAGCGTAGGGTTCTTGCCGTCAAAGATATCGTCTAGCAGGTCGTCGAGCGTCATCTTTCTGTCTATACTAAATTACAACCCATGATACCTGGCTGGCGACGTTCTACGGAGAAAGCTTATGACGAAAAGAAATCAGTCAACAGAACCGCAACCGCGTCCGAAAACCAATCCCGCACTCGACCGCCTTGGCATGCTGGCAGGTGCGTGGAATGTTGAGATGTCATCGATGTCTTTCCATCCTGATCCGTCTGCTGTCGTACGCTATCCTATCTCCTTCGATTGGATAGAAGGCGCAACATTCATGGCCCAGCATGAGGAAGCAATTAGTCCCGAAATTCCCTACGGCACATGGATTATTGGCCCCGATGACGC
>JAICPS010000663.1 GCA_025929715.1 Anaerolineae bacterium
AAACTGGTTATCTTCGTGCGGCGGCTTGCCTTGGGGACAACCAACGATGATTGGGTCGTCGCGGTGGTACACAGCCTCTACCTCAATCACAGGCACCGTGGGCGTTCCACTGGCATAGTAGCCCGTCCATTCTCCGTATGGTCCTTCCACCTGCTCCAATCCGGGGGTCATGAAGCCTTCCAGGGCAATTTCCGCCGTTGCCGGAATCGGCAGGCCGGTCAGGGGGCCTTCGATCACCTCCACCGGTCTCTGGCGGACGCCGCCGGCCCAATCCAACTCACCGAGACCGTAGGGAATACCCTCGGCGCAGGCGGACCAGAAAAGGAGCGGATCGCTGCCCACGACAACCACCACCGGACAACGCTCGCCACGCTCAAAATAACTACCGCGGATCAGCCGCCCATGTTTGCCGGGCGAGATCCAGATGCCAAGGCGCCGGCGCCCCAGGATCTGGTTGCGATAAGTGCCCAGGTTCACCCAATTTGAGTCGGGATCGCGCATGATATTCACGCTTGCCGTGCCCAGGAAGCGCCCGCCGTCTTTGGGGTGCCATTGCGGCGCGGGAAAGCGCTCCAAATCGACGTCGTCGCCTTCAACCACATTTTCCATCACGGGCCCATCTTTTACCGTCTCCGGACCCAGCGGTTTTAGCTGGTTCAAAATGCCCCGCCACCGCTCCATGAGGGCATGGTGGCTCGCAGCCTCTGGGGGCATGCCCAGAGTAATGGCTTGACGGCGACGCGTGCCGTTGCAGTTGACGATCACACGGCGGCCCGGTTCATAATCGGGAATGCGGTCGAAGAGCACACATGGCGCGCCGGCGTTGTGATCCAGCATTTCTGTGATGTGGCCAATATCCTCTTGCCAGGACGCGCCTTCTACGAGACAGAGCTCGCCCAGACTATCAACTTCGGTCATCCACTCGCGCAAATCGTTCCAGCTCATAAGTTCTTACTCACCAGCATCTGCTGTTGGGCCAGCTTCACCGATTTCAGGATCTTGACGTAGCTTCCGCAACGGCAGAGATTGCCCGCCAGGTAGTCCCGAATCTCCTCCTCGCTGGCGTGGGGATTTTCTTCAAGTAGCGCCAGCGTCGTGAGGATGAAGCCCGGCGTGCAAAAGGAGCACTGGTAACCGCTACATTCCACGTATGCCTGCTGAATTGGATGTAGGCGCCCGTTTTCCGCAAGGCCTTCAACGGTCAAGAGTTCCTTGTCTGCCGCCTGTGCAGCCAGCATCAGGCAGCTGCTTACCGCCTGGCCGTCGAGCAACACCGTGCAGGCGCCACACATGCCCACGCCACAACCTTCGCGCGCGCCAAACAGCTTCAACTGGTCGCGCAGCACCTGTAACAATGTGTGGTGAGTGCGGACCTGCAGCTCGAAATCCTGTCCGTTAACGCGCAAGCGTAGCGTTTCATTCATGTGCTGGCCTCCTCATTGCTGTGCCCATCGGCGGACTGCTCATGGAGCGCGCGAAGGATCTTCTCTGCGGTGATAGGCAAATCGTGGATGCGCACGCCTACCGCGTTGTAAATGGCGTTGCCGATGGCCGGAGCAACCGGCGGCAGCGTCGTCTCGCCAATCCCATGAGGTTCGGTATGCGCTCCGTTGCCCTCCAGGAGCGAGACGCCTAGTTCGGCGGGGACGTCGACGATCGAAGGGATCATATAATCGGCGAGCGAAGCGTTTACCAATTGCCCGCCGTCGAACAGCATTTCTTCCAGGAGCGATTTTCCCTGTCCGAATATGAGATTGCCTTCGCACTGTAGTTCGGCATTGGTAGGATTGATCGTGCGCCCTGTGTAAAGGGTGGTATGCAGCCGCAGGACGTCCACTTTCCCTGTTTCCAGGTCCACCTCCACCTCGACGGCGGCAGCCGCCTGATGCCAGTGTACGGACGCGATGCCCTGGCCTGTTTCTGGATCAATGCCCCCTTTCGTGGTAAAGGTGCCCTGTCCATGCACAGTTCCCAGCCGTCCGCGACTGATTAGTTCGGCAAAGCTTAGCCGGCGACCGGGGGCGCCGCGCACGCGCACTTCACCGGCGACGATCTCCAGATCTTCGACGGCAACTTCCAGCAAGTCGCTGGCCACGGCATAGAGCTGTTCCTTCACCTGTTCCGTGGCCATTGCAAGGGCCGTTCCCGTGGAGAAAGTCGAGCGGCTCGAGCTGGTAGTCAAATCGTAGGGCGTGACGTCGGTATCCGGATTAACGATCTGGATGCGCTCGGGCGGCAGGCCCAGCATCTCGCCAATGATCTGTGTAAAGACGGTCTTGGACCCCTGGCCCATTTCCACGGTGCTCGTGAGCACGCTGCAGCTGCCGTCGGGATTTAGCCGTAGCAGCGCGGCTGACGTCGAGGGCGTAATCGTTCCTTTGATAATGCAGCTGAGACCTTTGCCACGCTGCTTGCAGCC
>JAICPS010000650.1 GCA_025929715.1 Anaerolineae bacterium
GCATCAACCTCAACGCAGTGATTTGCGAGCCGGCTGAGGAGATGATTTATTGGGCGGACATTTACAAGAGCCGCCTGTCGTTGCACTCGGCGCCGCTACACATCGGGCCGCTGGTCGAGAAGCACATTTTCGCGGAGAAGGACACCGTTGTGCTGACGTCGGCGACGCTGCGCACGGCCGGGCGTGGGGGCTATGGCGACGTGGATTTTGCCTATTTACGCGACCGGCTGCACGCCAAACACGCACAGGAGCTGGCCGTGGGTTCGCCTTTTGATTATCGCAGCAACACCTTGCTCTATCTCGTGAGCGACATGCCCGAACCAAACCAGCCCGGCTACCAGCGCTACGTGGAAGAGGCGATCCTCACGGTGGGCCGCACGTTGCAAGGGCGCACGATGGCGCTCTTCACTTCTTACGGGCAGTTGCGCACGACGGCGCGGGCGATTGCCCAGCCTCTGTCGGAGGCGAACATTGGGCTTCTCGTACAGGGCGAAGGCGCTTCCCGGCAGCAATTGTTGGAAGATTTCAAGGAGATGGGTAGCCACACGGTGCTGCTGGGCACGCGCTCGTTCTGGGAAGGGGTGGACGTGCCGGGCATTGCGCTGCAGGCGGTGCTGATCGTGCGCCTGCCTTTTGACGTGCCCTCTGACCCAATCTTTGCCGCGCGCGCGGAAACGTTTGAAAGTCCCTTCTTTGAATACTCCATTCCTGAGGCGGTCCTGCGCTTCCGGCAGGGCTTCGGGCGGCTGATCCGGCGGCGTGACGACGAAGGCGCCGTGATCGTTCTCGACAAACGGGTGTTGACCAAGCGATATGGCCAATCTTTCCTGGACGCCCTGCCCGAATGCACCACGATCCGCCAGCGACATAACCGGCTTGAAGAGCTACTTCTGCGGTGGTTTAATCGGGAGCGGAACTAGCAGCTAACTTAACCGCCGAGAACGCCGAGAACGCAGAGGTTATTAAGATTTTCTGTTTCTGCGTGCTCGGCGTTCTCTGCGGTGAAATTCTGTATAACGTATCTTATGGCGTGCGAGCGGGTTATATTGGTAAAGTAGTCGTTGGAGGTCATGATGGGACGACGCGTGGTGGTTACCGGTCTGGGAACGTACAATCCCCTGGGAAATGACGTGGAGACGACGTGGGAAAAGATCAGGCGCGGGGAAAGCGGGATCGCGCCGATTACCCATTTCGATACGGTCGACTTTAAGACGCAGTTCGCCGGAGAGGTCAAGGAGTTCGATCCGGTGGCGCTCTTTGGGCGCAAGGAGGCGCGGCGACTGGAGCGCATCAGCCAGCTGGCGCTGGCGGCGGCCAACCAGGCTTTGGAAGACGCCACGGTGAACGGCGCGTTGGAACGGGACCGTGTCGGCGTGGCGCTGGGGAGCGGGGTGGGCGCCCTGTCGGCGATGGTCGAGAACGCGGAAACGCTTCGCGAGAAGGGGCCCAATCGCGTCAGCCCCTTTTTCATGCCGATGATGCTGCCGGACACGCCCGCGGCGACGATTTCCATCGCACATGGCTTTCGTGGCCCGAACATGGCGGTGGCGACAGCCTGCGCCAGCGGCAACAATGCCCTGGGCGAAGCGGCGCGTATTATCCAGCGCGGGGAGGCGGATATGATGGTTGCCGGCGGGGCGGAAGCCTGCATCATACCGCTGGCGGTAGCAGCTTTCAGCGTTATGGGCGCGCTGAGCACGCGCAACGAGGAACCAGAACGGGCATCGCGGCCGTTTGATAGCGACCGCGATGGGTTTGTAACCAGCGAAGGCGCGGCGATATTGATTCTCGAAGAGCTTGAGCACGCGCAGGCGCGGGGGGCGATGATTTATGGTGAATTTCTGGGCTACGGCTCCAGCGCCGACGCCTATCACATTTCTATGCCGGCGAATGACGGCGGCGGCGCCACGCTTGCCATGCAGCGGGCGCTGGAGGACGCGGGTTTGGGGCCGGACGGAATAGATTACATCAACGCACATGGTACCAGCACGCCGATGAATGATCGATCGGAGACGATGGCGATCAAGCGCGTCTTCGGGGAACGAGCCTATGACATTCCGGTGAGTTCGACAAAGTCGATGCACGGCCATCTGCTCGGCGCGGCAGGCGCGCTAGAGGCGCTGATCTGTATTAAAGCGATGCAAGAAGGGCTGCTGCCTCCGACAATCAATTATGAGACGCCGGACGAAGAATGCGACCTCGATTACGTGCCCAACGAGGCGCGAGCGGCGACTGTGCGGGTGGCTATGTCTAATGGGTTCGGGCTGGGAGGGCATAATGCGTCGATTGTTCTGGGGGACTGGAGATTAAGGATTGGAGATTAGAGCATAGCGGCAGTCCCCAATCCCTAATCTCCAATCTCGCTCAGCTAATTGTGCGAGCCAAGCACCCCTGCACCGTGAAGTTTGTTTCCCAGATTTACTTCCGTCTCGCGCATCCCTTTATCAATGTGAGGATAGGCCATCCATACGAGCGTGAAGCCGAAGAGCGCGCCGGTGAAGGTGCGCAGGA
>JAICPS010000199.1 GCA_025929715.1 Anaerolineae bacterium
GCCGATGAATACCTGACAAAACCTGTCAGCCCCAAAGAAATGGTCGCCCGCGTCGCGGGGCTCCTGGAACGAACAGCACAATTGCGCCAGGCGGGCTCGCGGAGCCGTGGCGCCGTTGTAGGCTTTCTAGGCGCAAAAGGTGGCGTTGGCGCCACCACCATGGCGCTAAATGTAGCCATCGCTCTCGCCCAGAACGGCCGCAGCGTGATTGCGCTGGAATTTCGCTCCCAATTTGGCACATTCGCCGTACAATTAGGCCACACACCGGCCGAGTCGCTGCAAGACCTAATCCTGATAAACGCAGCCCGCATCGACGAGCGCGCGTTGAAGGCGCGCCTTATCTCCGATCCCAGTGGGATAGAGGTAATGTATGGGCCCGACGGAACGGGCATCCCAGGCGAGATCGATCCTGAACACGCTCAGGTCATCGTCGATGGGCTCGCGCGATTAGCCGATGTGGTCGTCGTAGATTTTTCTAATGACCTGTCGCCCGCAACTGAGGCGGCGCTTAAGCTCTGCGACCAGGTCTTACTCGTGACGCGCCCAGAAGACGACAGTCTAATTGCTGGTAGAAAGCTGCTGGATCAGATCAAATCTTGGGGCGTCGGCCGCGGCGTAGTAGACGCGGTCGTCGTTAACCAGGCCCCGTTGGCTTTGGGGCTTAACGTCCAGGCGGCAGAAGAGCTGCTTGGCTGCCGAATTATTGGCGTCATTCCATCGGCGGCCGACGCCTGTGCCTTAGTCCACAAGCGAGGCCGGCCACTATTCGTTACCCAGCCGAACAACGTCGCGGTCAGCAGGATTGTCGATATGGCTAAGGTAATTCTGCCGCAAGAGACCGTTTGAGTAGTGCAATCGAACGCTCACGTCCGAACTGCAAGTGACTGCCAGTCGAATAATGTTGCAGATAATGTCAATTTCGGGGCCGGTCATCGCCATTCCCGTGGGTAAACATAACACGGTACGGGCTAATTTTTCTGTAACGGGTAAAGGGCTGCGTACGTAAGTAGCTTGGGAGCAATAGGGCTCTTCCCAGTGACAGGGAGGACAAAAGTAGCGGCGAGCGTGGACTTTCTCGGCCGATAGGATTGCCATCAACTGGTCACGCGTAACGCCCGCTGCGGCCGGATCAACTTCCAGGACGACGTGATGGTAGTTGTTCTGCTCGCGGTAGTCATATTCAATCACATGAATCCCGGGTAAGCCCGCCAGCGTGCGCCGGTAACGGCGATAATTGCGCAGATTAACGGCGACCAGTTCCGTATACCCATCCATAAGGGTCAGCCCCATCGCCGCTGAAATCTCATTCATTTGACCGTTCAATGTGGCCCCGGGCGCTGAATCAGCGGAGACGGCCGCAGCACGTAGCTGTTTGGCCAGCGTTTCATCGTCGGTCAGTATTGCTGCGCCCTCGAAGGCGTTGAGTATCTGGCTGGCATGAAAACTCAGTATTTCAGGCTGGCCGGAAGTCCCGATCTTGCGTCCGTGGTAAGTGCAGGCAAAAGCATGCGCTGCATCAAACAGTAGCGACAGGTTGTGACGGCGAGCAATCGAGCTGAGCTTGTCCACGTCACAGACTCGGCCCCATAAATGGGCCCCGATAATGGCGCTTGTCCGCGCCGTGACAAGTTCGTCCACCCGTCCAGGATCTAGCGTTTGGCTCGCCGGATCGACGTCGCAAAAGACCGGGGTTATCCTATTGTCATTCAGCGCGTGCGCCGTAGCGACCGGCATGAATGACGGCACGATTACCTCGCCGGAAAGGTCCAGGGCCTGGACCAGGCACGCGAGCGCCTGCGTGCTGCTGGCCGTTGCAATACAATGACGCACGCCATGGAATGCAGCAACGCGCTCCTCAAACTCGCGCAAGAAAGGACCGCGGTCCGTCGAACGGCCGCTGTCCAAAGAGTTCTTCAGCCGAGCAAGAAAGCGATGCCGGTCGCCCGTGTTCGGAGAACCAACCTGAATCGGTTGTTCAAAAGACGGGCGTCCGCCAAATATGGCTAGCTCTTCAATTATTTGCTTCATCCCGCACTTCTCACTCGTCGCTGGCAGCAATCCATCTCGCTCCACCCTACCAGACATTCTGCGGCAAGATACTTACGAAGATACTTACACTCGAGAGAACCTGCTACAATGAAACACGAGGTAAAAGCAAACCGGCCCAACGCTTACGAGGAACGAGATGCGCTCGATAGATGAAGGAACCTTACTTTGGGAGCCAACCCCCGAGGTTCAACAGCAGGCGAACATCACCCAATACATCCAGTGGCTGGAGGACAAATACGGATTGCGCTTTGACTCCTATGATGATCTGTGGCAATGGTCGGTCGGCGACCTGGAGGCGTTCTGGCAAAGCATCTGGGACTATTTTGAAATCAAGGGCTCGCGGCCCAATTCACAAGTACTCCAAGATGCTGCGATGCCTGGAGCGCGTTGGTTCCCAGGAGCGCTGCTCAACTATGCAGAGAACATTTTCGCCCGAATGCCCGGCGAAAGAGCAGCCGTCTTATTCAAATCAGAAGCATCGCAGTTGGTCGCTATCACTCGTGAAGATCTCTTGCACCAGACGGGCGCCCTGGCGCAGACGCTGCGCCAATTAGGGGTCGGTCCGGGTGATCGCGTTGTGGCCTACCTGCCAAACGTTACAGAAGCGATTGTCGGTCTCCTGGCAACCGCCAGCCTGGGCGCCATCTGGTCCAGCTGCTCCCCCGATTTTGGCGCGCGCAGCGTTCTGGATCGCTTCTCGCAGATCGAACCGGTCGTCATGTTGGCTTGTAGCGGCTACCGTTACGGTGGCAAGGAATTTGGACGGCTAGACGTCATCGAGGCGTTGCAGGCGGCCCTCTCCACGCTGCGAAAGACGATTCTGGTGCCCATACTGGACGCGGAAGAGGGCAGTTCCCTGCCAGACACAATCTCCTGGGAGCAGGCGATTTCGGCCGCCGGCGACGCATCCACTCTTACCTTTGAGCAGGTTCCGTTTGATCATCCGCTCTGGGTTCTGTATTCGTCTGGCACGACCGGTTTACCTAAACCGATCGTCCACGGTCACGGTGGCATCCTGCTGGAGCACATTAAAGAGACGGTCCTGCATATGGATCTCAAGCCGTCCGATCGGTTCTTCTGGTATACAAGTACAGGCTGGATGATGTGGAACTATCTGATCGGCGGTCTTCTGAGCGGCGCCTCCATTGTCATCTATGACGGCAGCCCCAACTATCCCGATTTGTACGCGCTCTGGGAGCTGGTAGAGCAGTGTGCCGTCACCTACTTTGGCGCGTCGGCTGCCTTCATCCACGCCTGTATGAAAGCGGAACTGACGCCGGCGGCGCGTTACGATCTCGCCCATGTGCGCGCGATGGGCTCGACCGGGTCGCCGCTCTCCGTGGCCGGCTTTAAATGGGTCTACGAATACGTGAGCCAGAATCTGGCGCTTGAGTCATTTAGTGGTGGCACCGATCTTTGCACCGGCTTCGTGGGCGGCGTGCGGACGAAGCCCATTTACGCGGGAGAGATACAAGCCCGCTCGCTGGGAGCCGGCGTCCAGGCGTTCGACCTTGAGGGCCGGCCCGTCGTCGACGAAGTTGGCGAACTGGTCATCACGCGTCCCATGCCCTCTATGCCCCTCTTCTTCTGGAACGACGATGATAACACCCGCTATGAGAACAGTTATTTCGCAACCTATCCTGGTGTTTGGCGACACGGCGATTGGATCAAGATCAACGAGCGTGGCGGCTGTGTCATTTACGGCCGCTCGGATGCAACTATAAACCGCCAGGGAGTGCGTATGGGCACCGCCGAAATCTATGGTGTCGTAGAGCCACTCCCCGAAATATCAGATGCGCTTGTAATCGATACCGAGGCATTAGACGGCGAGCCCTATATGGCGCTATTTGTTGTCTTACAACCCGGCTGTGAGCTGGATGAAACGCTTCAGGACACGATCCGCGCGAAGCTACGCCAGGATCTTTCCCCCCGCCACCTGCCCAACGACATCATTGCCGTGCCGCAAATTCCCTACACCCTCAGTGGCAAAAAGATGGAAATACCCGTACGCCAGATCATGCTTGGACGCGACCCCGAGAAAGCCGCCAACCGCGGCGCCATGCGCAATCCCCAGGCCATGGACTTCTTCGTTGACTTCGCCAACCGCCGAAAAAACCGCTAACTCGGAAGATTTTTGCCACGAATTACACGATTTTTTATAATTCGTGCAATTCGTGGGAGATCCTAGGTCTACGAGTTCTAATCATCCTCTCCCTCTCCATCTAACAACCGCCGAAGCTCGCTCTCCCAGACGTCGTCCAACGGCTCAAAAGGCACCTCGTCAAAATCCTCCGCCAGTCGCTCCATATATTCACGAACCGAAAGTTGTGGCGCGGCGCTTTCCAGCTCCTCTACCTTGGCGTCCACCACCTCGATGAGATGCTTGCTGCGCTTTTCCAGGTCACTCAGGTCAATATCTATTTTGAGCATATAGTTGACGCGCCGCATGACCCCTAACCAGGCCATGAAGTCATTCTCAAGGCGTATGGCGTTGCCAATCTGCGGCACGTTAGAAAAGTCATACGTTGGCACAAAGGCATAGAAGCCGACAAATTCCATGTCGCGCTCCGCAGCCCGGCGACAGAGATATGAACCGATGCTCGCGCCGCCGTGATAATCGGACAGGTCGACCGCCAGATTTTCAACTTCTTCGCGCAGCTGCTCGCGGCTATATATACACGAAACCATGCGCTCCTTGTCGTACGGCAGTTCGCCATAGACGCCCCCAAAACCCACAATGCGCCGCACGCCCAGATTCTGAGCGACGTCCAACAAGCTGCTAACGTAGCGTTCAATCTGCATGTGCGGTTCGTCGCCAAGGAAGATAATCAGCCCGCGGCGCTCGTTGCCCGTAAAATAAAAGTCGTTGTGGGGGACATCAAGCGACTTGGGGTAACCGTCTTCAAAATGCACCACCGGACGAACCAGCTCATGCGTTCCCGGTATCTGAAAGAGATAAAAATCGTCCGGGCGCAGGAGCCCAATTTCTCGTGCCTTCGTCCGCTTAACCAGATAGCGCGGTAGTCCTGAAGAAATCGATCCGGCGTCGGCCCACTGCCGCCAGCCCACAATCATATATAGCTCTTCGACTTCAGGCAGCTCCCAGAATTCCGGTACATCGTTCATGCAGGACCCCCAAACCACGAGCGCAAGCGCTCGCGCTCGAATTCTACTTTTCTTCCTAAGTAAGCCGCGTCGGGTGGGCTGAGTTCTACGCGAGGCTCCGGTTGCGCCAGGAACTCGCCTTCGACCATCATAGCCAGACCGTCCCCCACTTCCAGAAAACAACCGCCCTTGCCGTCAAACAACTCCTGCGGCGCGCCGCCGTCAAACTCGGATGCAATACGCCGCGCTACCACCTGCCCTTCACCTTCGGCAAATACTCCTGCCATGGGCAGCGGTTTCCCGTTGCCCATCAGAATTGCCGTCACGTCGCCGATGGCATACACGCCCGGAAAGTCCGTTTGTAGGGTACGCGGATCGACGCGCGCCCAGTCGCCATCGCCTGTCAATCCGCTCTCCTGCACCACGAGTGGGCAGCGGTGCGGCGGCACGCCGAGAAGCAAATCGTACTGCCGGCGGCTGTCTCCAAAAATCACGGCGCCTTCCTCGACGCCGGTTGCCGTATGCGCTGGTAAGAACCCAACGTCGTGTTGCGCCAGGCGCGCATCTATCACCCCACAGCCGGCAGCGCCTACGATGGGCAGGCTCATCGGCAGGGGCGTGAAGACTTCCACCGTCGCCGCTACACCTCTCGCCTTAAAAAATTCATGGGTCAATATGGCGATTTCATAAGGCGCAGGTGGGCACTTGTAGGGAAGCCCGTAAACCCCAATCGACACGCTCCCGCCTTCGAAATCGTGCAGCGCCCGGCGCACGTCTGCCAGGCTATCCGCATCATACAAATTAAGCGCGTGCTCGCGAAAACCGGGGATTTCGTCCCCGGCCAACCGCGCGCCAAGCGCCACAACCAGCGCATCCGCCTCCAGCCGTTCGCCGTCCACCTCGGCAGCGCACGCCGCCGGATCAATGGCCGTTACGTTCCCCTGGCGATAACTGATGCCAAACTTCTCCAGATCCACCAATCGCCCGCGTCCGGCGTCTGGCGGTTCTGCACCCAGCATCGCCCACGTTTTGCGAAACCCGACCATGAAATGCGTGGCGCGGTCGACGACGATGATCTCGTCGTCAGGGCGAAGCCGGCGCAGTTCATGCGCCGTCGCCAGCCCACCAAATCCGGCCCCCAATATCAATACGCGTCTCATAAGAGACCTCCAGTCACAAAGCCGGCGCGAAACGGCGCGACAACGCGCCGACGTTACGTCGAATTATCTTCTTTTCTCGCCGGCAACTGCCCAGCGATCTTAACACAATGTACAGCGATTTGGTAAATCGCAGTGCTAGAAACCAGTTGCCAACTCGTACTACATCGTACAGCGATTTTGTAAATTGCTGCTGCTCCTTCCTCGTCTGCTCCCCAAGAAGAAAGTCCCGATCGTAATCACAGCTAGCGACATAACAACCGTAAGCAAAACAACCGGTGAATCGTTCGCCTTCGAGAACGCTTGCACGCCGACGGACGTAGGCGCAACCGACCATCGATAATCTTCGACCTCTCCGCTGGCCGCCGGCCCATCGATTGCCAACGCGATATCGTCGCTACAATCGCCGGCCGCCCCAGAATCCCCGGTTAGCCGAAAGCGAGCATAGAACGTAGGCTGCGAACTTCCGGAAATTGCGCCCGCCGGAACGTCGAACGTAAACACATTCGCTCCGCTGTTCACCACTTCCATATTCAGGACATGGTCCTCTGCATCTGAAAACTCGTCGTCTCCGTACCAGTCAATCCAACCGCTGAGGCACCCCTGCCCGCCAATCACTGACACATCTATCGTGCCTCCATTGGCGCCTTCGTGCCAGCCCGGGCCGGGCTCGACGCCGTCTTCGTCGACAAACGCGACTTCGCATGATCCAATCGTGTTGCCGCTGCCATCAAGCCCGTCGCCATCTGCCGCAGATGAAGGCTGTCCATCTGCGTCGGCGTCTACACAGCTTCCCAGATAATGTGAGCCGATGGCGTGCCTGGCGCCGCCGTTTACATCGGTGGTGATGGCGTAGCTGCTGGGCAGATCCCCATAATCTTTTTCGGCAGTGCTATTCCCGGCAAAAGAGTCGATGTTAGTATCCTCAAAATGCGCGGAACTAAGGCGTACTTCGTCTACGACGAGTCCCGAAAAATTCAGCGCCGCCGCTGCGCCTGCCGCTACATTCTGCGCTGTGGCCACCTCGACTTCATTGTCAAGAGCGGTGACCGTCACCGCGGTTCCACCCCGATTATTGACATAAAGACTCTCAAAAATAAAGTCGGCGCCATCATTGCGCGCAATGACCACCCGTTCCGTCGTGCCCACATTAAAAACACCCGACTGTAGATTCATAGATGCGCTATCGGCCTCGCCGAACGCGGTCGCGTGGCTGAACCCTTTAATGCCATACCCATCACCCTCGTGGGTGAAGACGAAGTCAAATTGGACGCCTCCCAGACTCAGTTCGAATCCATTTGAAGCTAAACCGGGGGGTTCACTATCAAAACCGGCAACGAAGGCACTTTCGACAAGCCCCGGTTTAGGATCGCTCACGCCGGAACGATCATGCGTGTGCCGCTCATGAGCAAAGGCGCTTACCGCCCTACTCCCCATAATAAGTATGAGAACAAAAATTCCGAACATTAACGTTGAATGTTTACAGCGCATCGGACCCTCCTATCCTATAACTGTAACTGACGCCAGCCGACGTTTCAGCCCCTCCCCCCGGCTAACTTTGCAGCGTGCGGCGATTGTTGTAGGCTGCGCATCGCCCAGAGGCCGATCAGCGGCCCGGGGGCGAGAAAGACAAACGCCCATTGCCACCCCAACATATCGACCA
>JAICPS010000427.1 GCA_025929715.1 Anaerolineae bacterium
TACCGTGCCCCGCATAGCGGCGACTATCTCGTCGTGGTGAGCGACGCGTCCCGGCAATACTCCGGCGGCTATTCGCTCTCGGTGGAAAGCCGGCGCGAAGGGGCGCCACCGCCGATCAGCCCACCACCGACAGCGACGTCCATCGCCGGCCCCCATGGACCAATGCAGTGGCATGAGACAGACAATGGCGCTTTTGCCATGCAGGTGCCGGGCTGGTGGGAAGCGCTAGCCGATCCAACGTTGTGTGGACCTAACTTTACTGCATGTTATCTAGGCGAAGAAGGCGTCGTCTACTTCATAGATCAGCGGGCCGCCAACGAGGGGCTTACCTCCAACGCGCTGGTTGACCTCTTCATCGCTAATTTACGTGGCACTTTCCCAGGATTGACCGTCGTATCGCGTATGAGCCGCACTACCGAAGCCGGCGACACCGTGGTCGAAGGGGAACTTGTGGTCACCGCCGGAGAGGCACGCCAACACGTTTTGTTCCTCGTCGCCGTATCCGGTGAGCTCTCCTTCTTTACCTTCTATGAAGCGCCGGGAACTTTTTCGCCGGAGATGAAAGCGCTAATCGGCTACTCGTTCAGTACTTTTGAGATCCGCTAGCTTCTGACAGTGGGGTTATCCCCCATTGTAATTGTCGCTTATCTTCCGTACTGTAAAGGTGCCAGGCACTTCGGAAAGTGCCTGGCACCTTTAGAAATAAGTATTGGGAGATGAACATGCCACACAAACCCCTTGAAACCGAACACAATGGTAAAGGAGCGCGATGGGTTACCGCCCTTGGCGGCGGCGCCATGGTGCTGTATGCAATGCGGCAGCGGTCCTGGACCAGCCCGTTCGTCGCCGCCGCCGGAACTGCGCTGGTCTATCGCGGAGCAACCGGACAATATCCGGCCCAGGAACTGTTGGAAGACGTCGCCGAAACCGCCGACAAAGGTATTCGGGTTCACAAAGCAGTGACAATTCAGCGATCGCCGGAGGACGTTTACCAGTTCTGGCGCCGCCTCGAAAACTTACCCCGCTTTATGGAACACCTGACGGAGGTAGAAGATCTGGGCGGAGGTCGCTCACGCTGGCACGCGCGCGTGCCGGCCGGTTTACCCCTCAGCTGGGAGGCAGTCATCGTCCGTGATGAGCCTGGACGTCTGCTGCAATGGGAGACCGATCCTGACGCGACAGTGCAACACCACGGGCAGGTTCGCTTTCTACCGGCAATGGGCGACCGGGGCACGGAGCTCCACGTCGATATGAGCTACCGACCGCCGCTCGGCGTCGCCGGCGTGGCGGTCGCTCAATTGCTCAATATCGTCACCGAGCAACAGATTAAAGAAGAGATTCGCCGCTGCAAGCATATGCTAGAGGCAGGCGAAATTCCCACGGTCAAGGGACAACCCTCGGGAAGGAGTAAATGATGAAAGCAGTATGCTGGAACGGCGTCCATGACGTGCGCGTCGAGACCGTACCCGACCCTACAATCTTGAATCCGCGTGACGCCATCATCCGTGTGACGTTGACCGCTCTCTGCGGCTCCGACCTGCACCTTTACGACGGCTATATTCCCACGATGCGCGAAGGAGATATTCTGGGCCACGAGTTTATGGGCGAGGTCGTGGAAGTTGGACCGGAAGTTAAAAACCTGCAGGTCGGCGACCGCGTCGTCGTGCCCTTTCCCATTTCTTGCGGCAACTGTTACTTTTGCAGCCACGACATGTACTCTTTGTGTGACAATTCAAACCCCAACGCCTGGATGACCGAAAAGCTGTACGGGCAGGCGACTGCAGGCATCTTTGGCTATTCGCACCTGATGGGCGGTTACGCCGGTGGGCAGGCCGAGTACGTGCGGGTGCCGTTTGCCGACGTGGGTCACCTGAAGATTTCAAACGGACTGACCGACGAGCAGGTCCTTTTCCTCACCGACATCTTTCCTACCGGATACCAGGCCGCCGAAAACTGCAACATCGAGCCGGGACAGACGATAGCCGTCTTTGGCTGTGGGCCGGTCGGCCAGTTTGCCATTCGCAGCGCGCTGCTGCTAGGTGCAGAGCGCGTGATCGCCATCGATCGCTTTGCGGAACGGCTGCGGCTCGCGGCGCGCCCGGACGGCGTGGAGGCCCTGGACTACAACGAGACGGACGCCATGGCGGAATTGAAGGAAATGACCGGCGGCCGCGGGCCTGACGCGACCATCGACGCCGTCGGCATGGAAGCCCACGGAACCGGCCTGCCGGCGTTCTACGACAAGGCTAAACAGACGGTCCGGCTGCAAACTGACCGTCCCACGGCGCTACGCCAGGCGATCCAGGCCTGCCGCAAAGGGGGCACCGTATCAATACCCGGCGTCTACGGCGGTTTCGTGGACAAGATGCCCATGGGCGCGGCGTTCGGCAAGGGGCTCACCCTGCGCATGGGCCAGACGCACGTGCATCGCTACATGCGACCGCTTCTCGATTACATTGAGCAGGGCAAGATCGACCCCTCCTTTATCATCACGCACCGCTTGCCGCTGGACGAAGCCCCGTACGCCTACGAGATCTTCCGCAAGAAAGAGGACGGTTGCGTTAAGGTGGTGTTCCGGCCTCAGGCGTAGCCGCGATTTCCTTTTGGGCCATGCGCGCCACTCGCGCCGTTCGGAACGCGGTAAGAAACCGCGGCTGCAATATATGGCCTAAAGTGCAGTGGCAGGTCGCCGCCTGGTGCGGCTACAATAGATGGCGCACATTTCTGCGAAAGGTAAACAATCGAATGTCATTGAAGCAAATACACCGCCGCCTACTGACCATCGTCGGCCTGGGTTTTATTTTCGGCCCTGCCGTGCGTGGCGGAGCCCTCGGCGTCTACCGGTCTTCCGTGAGCCTGGCTATCATCATCAGTACGGCCATCGCCGGCCTCATCTTCACCGTCAGCCCCTCGATGCCCTACTGGGTTGGCGCCCTGCTTTCCATTGTGGCGCTGCTTCCGGCGCTTCTACTCCCATTTCATTTGCGCCAGCAAAAAGCAGTTATCAGGCAGCAGCAGTCTGCGGTCAGTGGTCCTTAGGGGAAATTGATGCAGGCGCTTGTCGAATGGGTATCCGAGGTCCTCTCCCTGGAATCGCTCTTTCAGGCGCGAATAGTGGCCTCTCTACTGGTCGTGCTTGTTCTTCTGTTGGCCCGTCCGCTGCTCATGGCGCTCATTGGACGCCGAACCGACAATGTCAATACGCTCTATCGCTGGCGTAAAATATCTGAATATGCCACCCTCTTTGTGGGCCTGGTCGCTCTCAGCCAGATCTGGCTCATCGCCAGCCGTTCGGTAGCCACCTATCTGGGGCTGCTTTCAGCAGGTCTCGCTATCGCCCTGAAAGATCCCATCAGCAACAGTTTTGGCTGGTTGTTTATCGTTACACGCCGTCCCTTTGAGGTCGGCGACCGCATCGAAATCGACGGCCTCGCCGGTGACGTGATTGACATACGCTACTTTCAGTTCTCGCTGATGGAGATTGGCAAATGGGTCGATGCTGACCAGAGTACGGGCCGTGTCGTACACGTTCCCAACCAGAAAGTGTTTACCGAGCCAGTTGCTAACTTCAACAAAGGATTTAGCTACATCTGGAACGAGATACCGGTCACCATTACCTTTGAGAGCAACTGGCGCCGCGCGAGGGAACTACTGCTCGAGATCGTCGTCGAACGCACAGCGCCGTTGTCGGAATCTGCCCGTGAACACCTGCGGCAGGCCGCGCGCCGCTATCTGATCAGTTATGAAAAGCTGACCCCAATCGTCTATACCAAGGTAGAAGCCAGCGGGGTCGTGCTTACCATGCGCTATCTGTGCGATCCACGCCAGCGTCGTGGCACTGAAACGGCAATCTGGGAAGGCGTTCTTGACGCTTTCGCGCTGGAACCGGATCTCGAATTTGCCTATCCGACCCAACGGCTTTACTTTCGGAGTCAGGACGACGGGCACGAAGCGTATACTGCTGAAACACAGTTCGACCTGACTTCTGACAGCGAAGATTAGGCACCCATGGATGAGAGACGCACCTTAGAGCGACTGAAGGCGGCGCTAGACAGCGCCCGCGATCTGCTCATCCTGCCTCACAACGATCCTGATCCTGACGCCATCGCCAGCGCCGTTGCGCTGCAATACCTTTTGGAACACCATTTTGAGGCGCACGCCGGCATTCGCTACAGCGGCATCATCGGTCGCGCCGAGAACCGCGCCCTCGTCGACTATCTCGGTCACGACATCCAGCCGCTCCTATCCGCGTTACCCTCGCTACCCATCATCCTCGTCGACACTCAGCCTGGGGCGGGGAACAA
>JAICPS010000379.1 GCA_025929715.1 Anaerolineae bacterium
AGGTACATCAACATGAGCGCCAGCCAGAAGATAGGCATCGAAACGCCAATGAGCGACACGACGACGCTCAATGTATCGATCCAGGTATTGTGCCAGACGGCGGCAATAACCCCCATGACAATGCCCAGGACAACCGCGAGAAACATGGCGCTTATCGAGAGTTGAATCGTGTTAGGCAAGTGCTCCAGAATATCCTGCATGACCGGCCGGTTCGTGCGCAGCGAGCGACCCAGGTCGCCCCGTAGAACGCCTTGGAGAAAGCGCCCGTATTGTACGTAAAGCGGATCATCCAAACCGAGATGGTCACGAATTGACTGTGCCTGTTCCGCGCTAACGGGGCCGTCAACCATCACGCTAACTGGATCGCCGGGAATCAAGTGGAGTGTCAAAAAGACGAACGTCGTAACGCCAAAGACTGTTGGAACTGCCAACAAAAGGCGGTTCCGAATGTAGGCTAACATAGTTTACTGGTGATTTCTCGCTGCATTTGCAGTTCTAAGGCTGGAAGCGGCGATAGGGCGGAGGGGCGCCGCCCTATCGCCTGGCGGATATAACTATTCAGCGGCCAGCCAAACGTCATAGAGGTTGGGGAAAAAGCCGCGATCAAAGATCAGGTCCTGTACCTCGTCGACTGCAATGACGACGTTGTCTCGATTATACATCGGCACTGTCAGGGCCTGCTCCATAAAGAAATGAGATATATCCGAGTATATTTCAGCCCGCGCCTCACGATCGGTTTCACTCGATCCCGCATCAAGCAGGGCATCCAATTCGGGATCTTCCATGAACGTGAAGTTGAAGTTCCCGATATTGCGGGAATGCGCGAACAGCGTCAGAACGTCCGGATCACTTCGCGCCGCCGGTACGGGCGAGGCGTGCGACTCGCCCTCGCGTTGCATTTCGTTGACCGTGAGGGCCGGCAACACCCTCAGATCTACATCTATGCCGATCTCCCGCCATTGTGACTGGGCAACGTCGGCAACGCTCTGCTCTTCCCAGGTAACCATGATTATCTGCAGCGGCTCACCGTCTTTCTCACGAATACCATCCCCGTCACTGTCAACCCAACCGGCATCTTCTAGTAGCTGCATGGCCCGTTCTGGATCGTAGTCGTAGATCTCGGCCGTTGGGTCATAGCCGAAAACGTTGGGCGTAAGCACGTTATGGGCGGCTGTGTTGGCGCCGGCAGCCTGGAAGGCGCCGTACACGATATTGACCATCGCCTCCCGATCCAGGCCGTAGTTCAATGCCTGGCGAACGGCCAGCTCGTCTGTAGGCGGTTTCGTCGTGTTAAGGGCAAAGACGAAAGGCACTCCTGGCGATTGGCCGACCAGCATCTTGAAATCAGGGTTTTCAGCCAGACGCGCAGCCTCTACAGCCGGAATCGTGACCGCAACGTGAACTTCGCCGTTCTCGAGGGCCACGACACGGGTGCCGGCTTCGGGAATCTGCCGGAAAATAATCTGGTCCAGGTAGCCTGCGCCTTGATGTTGCATCGTTTCCGGCGCCCAATTGTAATCCGGGTTCTTCTCCAAGGTCACGTGGTCGTTGGCCACCCATTCGACGAAACGGTAAGGCCCGGTGCCAACAGGGTGACGTGAGAAATCTTCATCCCCCCACTCTTCCACCCCGGCCGGCGAAACCATGCGGTAGGCAAAACTACAATAATCCAGGAAGGCGGCCAGCGGTTCATTCAGATTAATCCGTACCGTAAACTCGTCCAGAACCTCGGCCGTTTCAAAGTAGCCTATAGCCCCCTGCCCTCTCGTCGGCGAGTCGGGATCATGATGTCGCTCGAAATTGAACTTGACAGCTTCCGCGTTAAACGGCGTTCCGTCGTGGAAGGTAACGTCTTCGCGCAGATGGAAAGTATAACTGCGCCCGTCCTCGGAAATCTCCCAGGACGTTGCCAGCCACGGCTTGAACTCCTGCGTTTCGGGATCGAGCGCAATCAAAGCGTCGAAGATTTGAAAGAAAATGATCTGCGAGGTGCGAATGCCAGACTTATTGGGGTCCAGCAGGTCTGGTTCCAGGTCCATCGCGTAGATTAACGTTCCCCCCTCGCGGCTGTCCCCTGCCGGCTCGCTAGCCTCGTCTGTCGGTGTTTCCGCATCCGCCGTCGGTTCCTGCGGTGTGCTTACATCGGGTTCGTCGTCGCCTTCGGGCGTCGAGGGTTGTGGCTGGCACGCGACGAGTAACAAGAGAAAAGTCAACAACAAGCATAACCACAAACTTCGAGACTTCATTTTCTCCTCCTATCGTATTAACCTATTAGCAGCAGCTACGCGCCCCTAACGACTATATCATCTTTCCCACTCTTGTGACGCGATGGCCAGATACTCTGCGACGGAATCGCCACAATTAACATAATAGTGAGGCATCAAACCGTTGAAGTAGAGTGTGTCTCCCTCTTCAAGGATATACTCCTCTTCTTCCAAATGGACTTGAAGGGAGCCGCGCAATATTAGGAGGCAGGTGTCACCTCGATGTATCACGGGAGACGGCGAACTGCTGGCGCCCGGAGGTAGTTGCGCGTCGACCAGCACGATGCGCCGGTTCAAATCCGGCGTCAACAATTCGCGTTCGCCATGCGAGCCCGGCACATTGAGTCGCAACCGATCAGCTTTTCTGACGAGACCATTGCGGATCCCACTTTCATCCAAAAATAATGCAAACACAGGGACTTCCAGTGCAAGCGCAATAGCCCGCACGGTATCGACAGAAGGATTAGCTATCTCCCGCTCTACCTGACTGAGCATACTCTTGCTTATCCCAGCTTTTTCGGCCAGATTCGTCAGGCTTATCCCTTTTTGCTGCCTTAACTGGCGGATACGTGAGCCCAACATGATGATTTACGGTTTTGCCTCACTCACTGATGTTATTGGCGAAGCGCCTTCCCCCCAGAAGCCACTGTTAAACTATATTAAACATATTAGCATCTCCATTGCACGTGTCAAGATGCAGCCTTGAACAGTTGAACAGAATATTTCACTCACACAGCGCCTTCATCGTGGTTACTCGACCTCATAACCGCTTCCGTCTCCCGACGTTTCTACACCGGCGCGATCCGCCTCCGGTGAATAGCGTCCAGGGATAATGGCGCAGCCGGCCGCCACCAGCTTCTCGCGAATCGCGGCTATGTTGGTGATCTCACCCCGCTCCAAAACTGGTTGCAGACGAGCAAATCCCGCCTGCAGCGCATCGACGCGTTCTAGAACGGCCGCGGCATGGGCTGGCGGCACGGCGACAATGCCTTCCATATCGGCGACGATGATGTCTCCCGGGAAGATGACCGTACCGCCAAAGGCTACAGGGACGTTTACTTCACCCGGACCCTCCATCGGGCCGGCGTTGATGGCCAGGCCACGCGCGTGGACCGCAAAGCCGGCCTTCTGGGTCTGCTCGACGTCGCGCACCGCGCCGTCGACGATGGCCCCGGCGACGCCCCGGTGCATAAGACCGGTGCAGACGTTGCCACCCAGCATGGCGTAGTGAGTGTTGCCACGGCCAGCGATTACGAGTACGTCGCCTGCACGGGTCATTTCCATACCTATTTTAAGCACGTGGAAGAAGCTTCCATCGTGCAAGGCTACTGTGACAGCCGGCCCAGTAATGCGCGGCATAGGTTGGTATATGGGGCGAATTTCTCCGGATACGACCCCGCTGCGCTGCATGGCGTCTGCGATATCTGGGGTTGGAATATCCTGAAAGCGAGCTATCAGATCTCGCGAGGGCCTTTCGATTTCTGTAAAAACTCGAAATCCTAACGTCACGATTTACGTACCTCCCAGCGCCAGGCAAGCCAGCGCCATATTTACCTTTGTTCGAAAGAGCAAGTTCTCGATTTCCATTGTTTCGTCAACGCCGTGAACGCCGGGTCTCAGCGTGTCTGAACCCGGCGTCAGCGGTGAGAAACCGTATACCTCGACGCCCAACGGTCGTACGTATCGCGAATCGGTGAAGCCAACTGTGGCGACCGGAAGCCAGGCCATGTCGCTGCGCCCCAAGACCAACTCTGTCGCTTGCCGTAGCTGCGCGACGAAGGGGCTCGAAAACGGCGAGGCATTAGATTCAGCCGAAACCCGCACTTCTAAGTCCACGCCGTCAAGATCGACGATAAGCGACATCAGTTCGCTGCGCACGTACGCTTCGTCCTGATGAGGCAGGGTGCGAATGTCGCAGATGAGCGTCGCCGCAGCGGGAATACTGTTGGATTTAACGCCGGCCGAGACCATCGTTGGCGTCACCGTCATGCGCGAAAGCGCTTTGCCCAACGAGGCCAGCGCCTCGTCCATCGCCGCAAGTTGCAGGACCACTCCGTCCACATTTTCCGCCGTCGGCCTCTGGCCCACACCAAAGTAGTGAAGCTGATCAAAGAACGGTAACCGCACGTCACGCTGTGGCTGGTAGTTGTGTATCCGCTCGAGGAGGCGGCCCATCGTATCCAGCGGGTTAGTCGCCAGCCACGGGCTGGCGGCGTGGCCGCTCTGCCCACGGATGAGAAAGCGGGCTTCCAGACGCCCCTTTTCGCCCACGGCCAACGTATACGCCAGTTTTTCTGCCGCAGTGAGCGGCAGGCCTGCGCCCTCGTTAACTGCCCAATCAGCGCGAATCTCATCGGGGTGGTTGGCAGCCAGCCAGGCGATGCCGTATTTGCCCCCGGCTTCCTCATCGGCTGCAGCCAGAAAACGCACTTCTCCTGCCAAGGCAATCCCAAGCCGCTTGAGTAGAATCAGCGCCATTGCTCCTGTCGAAGCCAACGATTTTGCGTCGTCACTGCCCCGGCCGAAGATTTTGTGGGCGGCGATTTCTGCTCCAAATGGTGGATATTGCCAGCTGGCCTCGTCCTCTACCGGAACGACGTCGACGTGAGACATGAGAAGCAACCGCGGTCCGCCCGGATCGCCATAAGAAG
>JAICPS010000482.1 GCA_025929715.1 Anaerolineae bacterium
ACCAGGAATGCGTTATAGGCACGTTCTCGAGTTGCGGAAATACGCGCACCATCGAGCGCCGCAACCTCTCGGCGCTTTCCTTCAAATCCTGGCCCGTGCTCAGATTATTACGCCCGCCGAATAACATGCGCCCGTCAGGCGTCAGCCGGAAATAGTGCAAAAACCAGCGTGAAGTGTAAAACATGCGCCCCTTTGGGCTAAGCTCTTGCTGCATTGCCTCTGACAGTGGTTCCGTCACGATAATGTAGCTACCCACTGGGAAGATGCGCCGCCGCACGCCGTGCACCAGCCCACCCGTATAGCCGTTCGTCGCCAGCAGCACGTCGCGTGCGCGCAGGCCGCCCTGAGTCGTCTGCACTTCGAACTTGCCATTCTGGCGCTTGATCCCGGTCACCTGCGTATTCTCGCAAAGGCAGCCCCCGTAGCGCGCAACGGCCCGCGCCAGCCCAAAGACGTACTCGGCCGGGTTCAGGCCGCCGCTGTACTCGTCTCGCAGCCCGCCGTGAAAAACGTCCGAGCCAATCTCGCTTCGCAGCTCATCCGGCCCCACCACCTCCATCATGTGCCCTAGCTCGCGGCGAAACCAATCCGCCTTTGCCTCCATTTGCTTGAGGTGCTGGGGCTTCGTCGCCAGCGCCAGGTGCCCCCGGCGCTCAAAATCGCAAGCTATCTGCTCCTCGCGCACGATCTCGCCGATGAGGTCAATGGCGTCTAGTGAAGCCTGCCAGAACACGCTCCCCAACTCCTTTCCGTAGCGCGAGCTGAGCGTCTTCGCTGCCGCCTTCAGACCCGTCGTGGTCATGCCGCCATTGCGCGAGCTGGCCCCCCAGCCAATCGTCTTTTGTTCGAGAACCGCCACACTGCCGCCGCTGCGCGCAATCACCCGCGCCGCGCTCAACCCCGTGTAACCCCCACCTACAATTGCCACGTCCACTTCTTCGGGAAGCGGGTGGGACGCCAGATCGGCCGGCCGCGGAAATTCATCCGTCCAGAACGGTATCGTCTTCATACGAATCCATTCTCTACGATCGGGGTCGTTCTGGCAATCGTGCGGAGTAGTTTACTTCTCGCGCAGCGTCAACAGCGCCAGGGGCACAGAAGAGAGGAGCACCAGCAGCAGCGCCGGGGCCGCGGCCTGCGCGAAAAAGGCCTCGGAGATATTGCCCCAAACGCCGGTCGCTAGCGTGCGGAAACCAAGAGGGCTCAAAATCAACGTCAGAGGCAGCTCTTTCATGCACGTCAGAAACACCAGCGCCGCCCCGGCTGCCATCCCAGGACTCAGCAGAGGCAGCGTCACGAGGCGCAGAACCGCCAGATGCGAGTGCCCCAGGCTGCGTCCCGCCTCTTCCAGGCTCTTGGGAATTTGCAACAACGACGTCCGCGTTGTGCCCACCACCTGAGGGATAAACAAAATCACGTAACCACCCAGCAGCAAGGGGATGGTCTGGTAAATACCCGTGGCGTAGTTTGCGCCGAAAAAGACCAGCGCCAGAGCGATGACGATGCCCGGAAGCGCGTAGCCGACGTAAGTCAGGCGCTCCACCATCTGGCTCAACCGTCCCGGCCGGCGCACCGCCAGGATAGCTACAGGCAGCGCGAGTAACGTAGCTACCAGCGCCGCGGCCAGCGACACGACCAGCGAGTTCCACGCCGTGCCCCACAACGAACCCAACGCGCCTGTCTCTTGCAAGCCGCGTAGCAGCCAGTAAGCCAGCCCGGCGGCGGGCATCACTAAAGCGCCGCAGACAACTGCGCTCATGAACAGCAGCGCGGGCCAACGCCAGCGACCTAGCGCCACCGGCCTGGTCTTGCGCGGTGCCCCTACAGAGCCTCGCGCATAAGAAGCGCGACCGCGTGTGCGAAATTCCAAATAGAGAATAGTCGCCGTCACAGCGACCAGCACCAGCGCCAACGAGGCCGCCTGCGAGCGGTCCAGGAAGGAGCGATACTGAATGTAAATGATGCGCGTGAACGTGTTGTAGCGCATCATGGAAACGGCCCCGAAGTCGCGCACCACGTACAGCGAGACCAGCAGGCTGCCGGCAATTAGCGCCGGGCGCAGGTGCGGCAACGTCACCCGCCGGAACGCCTGCCACGGCGATTGGCCCAGGCAGCGCGCCGCTTCCACCATCGAGGGGTCCATGCGCTGCAGCCCGGCCCGCACGCTAAGCAAGGTGTAAGGGTAGCTCATCAACGTCAGCGAGAGAAAAGCGCCGGGAAAGCCATATATCTCGGGCAGGCGCGTAATGCCCAAAAACGGCTCCAGCGCCTGCTGCGCCAGCCCTTTGGGACCCAAAATGGACGCCAGCAAATAGGCTGCGACGTAACTGGGCAGAACCAGCGGCAGCGCCGCCAATACGGACCACAAACGGCGCCCGGGTATGTCGCTGCACACCGTCAACCAGGCCAGCGGAACCGCTATCAGCGCCGAAGCCAGGGTCACCGATCCGGCGAGCAACACCGTGGGTCCGAAGGCACCAATTGTCGAGCTTTTGAAAAGGACGTCAAAAGCCGCCCATCCCGCGCCGGAGGCGCGAACCAACAAATAAGCCGGCGGCAAAAGCATCAGAAGGCCCACCGCCAGACCGGCAAGAAGTAGTAATAGTGTTGAAAGCTCCCACTGTGGCAGCCAATTTCCACCCGAACCACGGTCGGGGAAGGTCAGACTACGTTGGCGTTGCCGCCCGGTAAGAGCCGGAAGAACACTCACGGTTTCCATTATGGGCAACGCCCCAGAAGAAATCTACACGATCCGTTAAGTTAGAAGTTGACGCAGGGAAAACCGAAAGTTAGCGGACTGTTAAAGCCAGAGTTAACCACCGATCATTTTCCTGCGAGGTTGGCTTGTAATAGGCCCTTTAGCGCCCTTTCTGCGCTGAAGCGCCCACTACGAACCTTTCAAGCTCATCAGCCTGTACGCGGTCACTGGCTCGACTTGCGGTTTACCGCAGCTGGCGTAGATAGGCAGATCCAGCGCTTCGCGCCGCACCCTCACCTCGTAGGTTGCCCCATCGCTCCGAGCCGCAAACGTCACCTCGAAGCTGTCCGTCGCCGGGCTCCATAGACTTCTATAGTGGAACGCATCCAGCGCCCGCTCGCCTGTTTCACGCCGCAGATAATAATCGGCTGCCTGCACCGCTTCTTCGTAGCAACTCCGGCCCCGCAGGTGTTCCAATGCCATCTCTCCCCGTTCCCGCGCCTGGTAAAAGCCTTCTACCTCCCTCGTTTGCACACGCCCATAGTAGGTCCCATCGGGAAAAGTGAGCACATTCGCGGCAAAACGGTGCCCACCCACATGCGTCGTCTGCCACACGGCGTCCCCGGCAATGGCTTGCAGGCTGCGATACACTTCCAGGCCATACAGGGCGCAACAGCGGTCGCGGCGCCCGTTGGTGCACACGAGGTACATGGGATCGTATTGGCGCACTTCTTCGTACGACGCGCTCCCCGCTACCAGCGCCGCTCCATCCAATGGCAACAAGTCCTGATACTTATCTAAGCGCAGCCGATACATCATCGGCTCCGTGTCCCGCGCATGTACAACGTAAAAGGTCAGGTGGTCCGACGGCCGCTCCCGCTCTTGCTTGATAAACTGCACGCGCCCGCGCCCCATCGTCGCCTCGAGCTGCGTGTTCAACCACAGTTGAACTTCGGGCGGGAGCTCGTTGTCCGTCGTGGCCTTCTCGCGCCAGGGACCATCATACTCCAGCAGAAACCAGAACTCAGTGCTTACCGCCGTGGCCAACAACGGCTCCCCCATATCGCGCGACAACCCAGAA
>JAICPS010000665.1 GCA_025929715.1 Anaerolineae bacterium
AGGGGCGGCACGCCTAGCTCCTCTTCCAGGATGCGCACGCACTCACGATACTGGCGCACGGCCATATTGCGCTGTCCGGACCAGGCGTAAATCTCCATCAGGCTGCGGTGCGCCTTTTCCGCAAGCGGGTCCAGGGCCAGGTGGCGATGGGCAACGGCGATCGCGCGCTCGAAATTGCCTGCTAATGAGTATGTGTGCGCGAGCTGTTCCAGCGCGTCTGCCAGCGCGCGCTGCAACTGTTCACTCTCGAAATATTGCCATTCGTCAAAGTCGGGCGCGTCGCGCAGGTTGAAGCCGGCCATGAAGTCGTCGCGGTAGAGGGCCACGGCCTGCTCCAAAAGGGCCTGGCAGGCCGGACAGACCCCATCGTCGCCGTGATCGTGCGCGCCGGCCTGGGCCAGCAGTCGGCGGAATTCGACGGCGTCCACCCACAAGGCGGCGTCGCTCCGGATGCCGATGGTGTCGCGCGTCACGTCGAGCACGCGTTTTTCGACGGCCTGGCGCAAGGGCGAGAGCGTGCGGCGCAAGGCTGCTCTTGCGCGCGACTGGTCCAGTTCCGGCCATAAGAGAGCGGCGAGAGCGTCGCGCGTGTGGCCGTAAGCGAAGCGATCGCCCCCCTCGGCGGCAGTCATCACAATATAGGCCAACAGCGCAATCGCCTTTCGCGTATCGACGGAGACGGTCTCCCCGTCTATCTCCAACTGTGGCGCGCCGAGAAGATAGAGTTTGAACGGTGCCATGGTGTCTGATTTTACTGCAATACGTGACGAGAGTCAGCCTGTAACGATTCTCGTAACGCATGGGCGACAGTGGGCAGGTATAGTTTTTGTATAGTCTGAAGTGTGGTTAGCGATTCAGGAGAGAGGACCATGGAAGAGCACAAGCTGTCTTCACCTATGATGATTCCGAGTAAGCCGGTGGGTGATAGCGCCGTGGATGGCCTGCTTGCGGGGCTGGTGGCCGGCCTGGCGATGGCCGTATTGTTGGCCGGAGTGACTCTTTTGCGAGGTGAAACGCCGGCGGTTTTATTCAGCCGCTTTGCGTTCGACGAACAGACGTCGGCGCTTGCCGGTTTCTTTTCGCATCTGGCGGTTTCGGCTATTTACGGATTGCTTTTTGCGCTGTTACAGCGCCTGCTCCTGAATCATTGGCGCCGCGGTCTGGCTGCGATGGTGGCGGGCCTCGTCTATGGGTTAACGCTGCTGGCGCTGGCGCTGACCGTCATTCTGCCGGGCGCGGCGTCGCCGTTGCTGCAAGCGCCACCGGCCATCCTCGCAGCAGGCCACGCGCTTTATGGTTTAGTGTTGGGATGGGTGTTGCAGAGGATGTAAATCACTTTCAACTTTCCCGGAAACTCCAGCGTCCAAAGATAAGTCAGTTTCCGGGAAAGTTGACGGATCTGTGCTATGGTCGGTAAGCTTTGGAAAGATGAGCAATCTCTTACTGACCTACTACGGCGACGATTTTACGGGCTCAACGGATGCGCTGGAGGCGCT
The DNA here is from genome assembly GCA_025929715.1 of Anaerolineae bacterium. Taxonomy (GTDB): domain Bacteria; phylum Chloroflexota; class Anaerolineae; order Promineifilales; family Promineifilaceae; genus JAAYYY01. The sequence goes on from JAICPS010000665.1 coordinate 1,497, forward strand.
TAGCACTGGCGGGGTGCGCAGCGTGCTGTTTCTGGAGCCGCCCACGCCGGACTTAATTCAAGAGCGCTTTGGCGAAGCGCGCGCCGTTGGCCTGGCGGGCATGAGTCGCGCCATGACGCCAGGCGAGATGGACGCGGCGCTTCCAGACGCTTTTATGGCGCTCAGGCGGCTGGGCGCACCGCTTTGCCACTACAAGGTTTGTTCGACGTTCGACTCTGCTCCCGAACTTGGCAGCATCGGGCGCGCCACGGAGATAGGCTACGGCGTCTTTGAACCCCCTTTCGTGCCCCTGGTCGTCGGCGCCCCGGCGCTGAAGCGTTACGTGCTTTTCGGTAATTTATTTGCCACAGTAGGAAGCGAAACGTTCCGCCTGGATCGCCACCCCACGATGAGCAGGCACCCGGTGACGCCAATGCACGAAAGCGACCTGCGCCGCCACCTGGGCCGGCAGACGACACTCGAGATTGATCTGGTCGACGTTCTGGCGCTGGAAATGCCTGGCGAAGCCGCGGACAGAGCGCTGCAGCAGGCGCTGGACGGCGGCGCGCAGATCGTACTTTTTGACACGTTGAACGCAAAGCATCACGAAAAAATAGGCCGGGTCGTCTGGCAACGCTGCCAGGAGACGCCGCTCTTTGTGGTCGGTTCTTCGGGCTTTGAGTATGCCATGGCGGCTTGCTGGCAGGCGGCGGGCATCGTAAAAGGAACAACCCCCTACGCCGAGCCCGGAGCTGTGGACGCCGTGCTGGTGGTCTCGGGCAGCGCATCTCCTGTGACCGCCGAGCAGATCCGCTGGGCGCTAGGGCACGGTTTCATAGTCGCGCGACTAGACGTGCAGCGCCTGCTGGATCCGGAGACGGTCGAGAGCGAATACCGCAAGGTATGCG